>NZ_CP069423.1:65000-142701 GCF_016888765.1 Candidatus Karelsulcia muelleri | reverse complement strand
AAGTCCATGAAAAAAAAAGAAGAAAAGAATATAAAGAAATCCAAACTCCTAATGGAGTATATAAGATAATATGGAGTCTATCAGAAAATTAAAACAATATAATCCTGCATATAGTTCTACTTTAATCAAGAGTGAGGAATTACCAGCTTACAGAGCTATGTTATATGCCACCGGCATCCAAGAAACAGATTTATATAAACCACAAATAGGAATAGTAAGCAATTGGTATGAGGGGAACCCATGTAATATGCATCTTAATAGTTTATCTCAAGCAGCAAAACAATCAATAAATAAAAATAATATGATTGGATTTCAGTTTACTACTATCGGAATAAGTGATGGCATGACAATGGGTACAGAAGGTATGAAATATTCTTTGCCATCTAGAGAGATAATAGCAGATAGTATAGAAAGTGTAGTAAAAGCTCAACATTATGATGGGATAATTGGAATCCCAGGATGCGATAAGAATATACCAGGAGTATTGATGGGTATAATAAGAACAGAAAGGCCAGCAATAATAATTTATGGTGGGAGCATAGAATCAGGAAAATACCAAGGAAAAAAATTAAATATTGTCTCAGCCTTTGAGGCATTAGGCCAAAAAAATATAGGCCAAATCTCAAATTCAGAATACCAAAACATAATAAAACAGGCTTGTCCAGGTCCTGGAGCTTGTGGTGGCATGTATACAGCCAATACACTAGCAACAGGCTTAGAAGCCTTAGGAATGACATTACCTTTTTCTTCTTCTTGTTTAGCTAATAATATAAATAAAAAATATGAATGTAATAAAATAGGTTCTTATATTAAAGAATTATTAAAACAAAATATAACTCCTAAAAAAATAATTACTAAAAATTCCATCCAAAATGCCATTACAGTTGCCATTGCTTTAGGCGGTTCAACTAACTTAGTATTACATATATTAGCAATATGTCAAACCGCCAAACTCAAGTTTAATATTGAGAATATAAAAGAGCTGACTGAAAAGGTTCCAATGATAGGGAATCTAAAACCGAGTGGTAAGTATTTAATGGAAGATATAGAAAAAATTGGAGGGACTCCTATTATCATGAAATACTTGCTAAATGAAGGCTTACTAAATGGTGAGTGCTTAACAGTGACAGGAAAAAAACTAAAAGAAAATTTAGAAGGTATACCCAATATATCTTTTTCGAATCAAAAAGTAATTTCAACATTATACAAACCAATCCAAAATAAAGGACAGATTCGTATATTATACGGTAATATTGCACCTAAAGGAGCAGTAGCTAAAATTTCAGGAAAAGAAGGACATTGCTTTTCTGGGAGAGCTAAAGTATTTGATTCCGAAATAGAAGCCAATAATGCCATATTAAATAATAAGATTAAATCTGGAGATGTTATAGTAATCAGATATGTTGGACCCAAAGGGAGTCCCGGAATGCCTGAAATGTTAAAACCAACTTCATATATTATGGGAGCCGGATTAGGAAATAAAGTGGCTTTAATAACCGATGGCAGATTCTCAGGAGGGACTCATGGTTTTGTAGTTGGTCATATAACCCCAGAAGCCCAAATGGGTGGAGTAATCGCACTAATACAAGAAAAAGATATAATAAAGATAGATGCTATAAAAAATCGAATAACATTAAAAATATCCAAAAAAGATTTACTAAATAGAAAAAAAGAATATAAAAAAAACAGACCAAAGACTAAAACAGGCTATTTATCTAAATATTCCAAATTAGTATCCTCAGCTTCAGAAGGGTGTATTACAGAGAATAGAAACAAATGACAGGGGCTGAAATTATAGTTCAAACTTTAATTTATAATAAGGTAAAATTTCTTTTTGGTTATCCTGGTGGAGCTGTAATGCCAATATATGATTCCTTGTTCACTTACAAAAAACAAATAAAACACATATTAACTCGTCATGAACAAGGAGCAATTCATGCAGCACAAGGATATGCTAGAGTAATTGGAAAACCGGGGATTTGTTTAGCTACATCAGGTCCCGGATCTAGTAATCTAATTACTGGTTTAGCCGATGCTCTAATTGATAGTACTCCATTATTATGTCTAACTGGTCAAGTTGCTTCAAAGTTATTAGGAACAGATGCCTTTCAAGAAATAGATATAATAGACATCTCAATCCCAGTAACAAAATGGAATTTTCAAATAACTAAACCAGATCAAATCTTCGAAGTAATATCTAAAGGCTTAAACCTAGCCACAACTGGGAGACCAGGTCCAATATTAATAGATATAACCAAAAATGCCCAACTGCAACAACTAAACAAAGGAATAATATTCCCACCCAAAAACAACCAACAGATAAAAACAAAAAATAAACTTAATAAAAAAGACTTACAAAAGGTAATTAAAACAATTAAAACAGCACGTAAACCAATAATAATAATTGGACAAGGAGTAAAACTAGCAAATGCAGAAAATCAATTAAAACAATTTGCAGAAAATACGAACCTACCAGTAGCTAGTACTTTATTAGGTATGGGAATTTTAAAGACCAACCATAATTTGAATTATGGTATGTTGGGAATGCATGGGAATTACCAAAATAATATTTTAATTTTAAAATCTGATTTAATAATAGCAATAGGTTTACGTTTTGATGATAGAGTTATAGGAAATATAAACAAAATTTCCCCAAAAACTCTAATCATACATATAGATATAGATAATTACGAAATTAACAAAAGACTCAAAACTCATCTTTATTTACTAGGAAATTTAAAACATAATTTAAAGTTTTTAATTAAACATCTTAAAATCAAGCACACAGCTACCTGGGTTAAAAACTTTAAGTTATTAAAAAAAGTAGAAAAGAAATATATAAAAGAAAAAGATATTAGAAAAAATAAAATAGGTATTACTATGCCCGAAGTAATAAATTATATAAATTTATATAAACAAAATAATTGTATATTAGTAACTGATGTTGGTCAACATCAAATGGCTGCCTCAAGATATTTTAATTTTACTACTCTTAAAAGTCAAATTACATCAGGAGGTTTAGGTACTATGGGCTTCGCTTTACCAGCAGCAATAGGCGCCAAGATAGGAGCTAAAAGACGACAAGTAATCTGTATAGTAGGTGATGGGGGGTTTCAAATGACTATTCAAGAGCTTGGGACAATAATGCAGTATGAAATACCTATCAAAATTATAATTCTTAATAATAATTTTTTAGGAATGGTAAAACAATGGCAAGATTTATTCTTCAATAGAAGATTTTCTAATACTAAAATATATAATCCAAATTTTACTAACATTTCCAAAGCATATAACATAAAAAGTAAAAAAGTCTTTATTAAAGACAACTTAAAAAAAGATATAAAAAAGATGTTAAACTCTAAAGAGGCGGTTTTACTAGAAATTTTAGTCGAAAAAGAGTATAATACCCTACCAATGATACCTACTGATAAATCAGTATCAAAAATATGTTTTTAAGAAAAAATGAAAAAAAAAATAAGTTTATATATTTTTTCAGAAAATACTTCTGATTTTAATCAGAGAATAGTTATGAGCTTTAATAAAATTAATTTAGAAATAAAAAAAAATATATCTTTTAAAAAAGACGAGAAAGTTTTCTGTATACTAGAGATTGAATGTGTAGTAGAAAACATCTTAAAAATAATTATACGATTATTTAAAATTATCGGAATAAATGCTATTTATTATTGTATTTAATAATAATATATCCTATATATTTTTGTGATGCGGCTGATATTTGATTAGATGAGCTGATCTGAGCTTATATTAGTTTATGTTATGTTTCACTAAATATCAGCAATGAAATTTAAAATTGGAGAAATAGAAGAAGAAATTATAACTAAAACTGATTTTAGTTTAAGTAAAGCAAGAAAAATATTATCAAATGAAATAATATCAGTGATAGGATATGGTGTCCAAGGACCTGGCCAAGCCTTAAATTTAAGAGATAATGGGTTTAATGTAATAATCGGCCAAAGAAAAAATTCCAAATCGTGGGAAAAAGCTTTAAAAGACGGCTGGATAGCTAATGAAACTCTATTCGAAATAGAACAAGCAGCCGATAAAGGAAGTATCATTATGTTTTTATTATCTGATGCTGGTCAGATTGAGGTTTGGCCAAAAATTAAAAAATTTCTTAGCCCAGGAAAAGCTTTATATTTTTCTCATGGGTTTGGATTAACTTTCAATAAAAAAACGAAAATCTTTCCACCAAAGGAAATTGATATTTTGCTTGTTGCACCTAAAGGTTCAGGAACTTCTTTGAGAAGATTATTTAAAGAAGGAAAAGGACTAAATTCTAGTTATGCTATAGCTCAAAATTATACTGGGAAAGCTGAAGAAAGAGCTTTAGCAATTGGTATAGGTATAGGTTCTGCTTTTTTATTTAAAACAACTTTTAAAAAAGAAGTGTTTTCAGATTTAACAGGAGAAAGAGGAACTCTAATGGGGGCTATTCAAGGGTTATTTTCAGCTCAATACCAAGTTTTAAGAGAGAATGGTCACTCACCTTCTGAAGCATTTAATGAAACAGTAGAAGAGCTGACTCAAAGTCTTATGCCCTTAATAGCAGAAAAAGGCATGGATTGGATGTATGAAAATTGTTCGACTACTGCTCAAAGAGGGGCTTTAGATTGGTGGAAAAAATTTCGAGACACTAATATTTCTTTATTTAGAGAACTTTATAAAGAAGTGTCTTCTGGAAAAGAAGCCGAACGAACTATATCATTAAATAGTAAAAGGAATTATAGAGAGCTTTTAAATAAAGAATTAAAGGAATTAAAAAATAGTGAATTATGGCAAGTTGGAGAATTAATACGAAAATTAAGACCAGAATATGAAACTAAAACAAAAAAAGCTTAGAATGAAAGAAAAAAAGGTTATTTACAATTGTTTCTTGATATTTTATATTATTCTCAGAATTATTTCTATATATTTTATATTCTTATATAAATAATAATTAAAAAATAATATTTTAATAATTAGGATATAATTCCTCGAACCTTCTAGTTCAACCCCTGAAATAAAGAAATCTGTTTTAAGAAATACTTCTTAATTAAAACTGCTACTTTAATTAGCTATTTGGAAAATACTTCAGACTGGAAATAAGTCCAAAGACGGCTGATCAAAGTATCTAATCTGCTTTTTCTTGAAGGTATTTTTCTACCTCTATTGCAGACATACAACCTGATCCAGCCGAGGTGATAGCCTGTCGATATCTTGAGTCTTGTACATCTCCTGCTGCAAATATTCCAGGAATATTAGTAATTGTATATTTTGTAATTATATATCCAGATTTATCTAATTTTAGAGTTGGTTTACAAATAAGACTATTTGGAATTTGCCCAATAGCTAAAAACATAGCTGCCACCTTAAATAAGGAATTATTATTATGTTTTCTGTTTTTACAAACAATAGCTTTTAGTTTTTTTACTCCAATTAGTTTTATAACTTTATGAGCATAAAATATTTCAACATTTTTAATGTTTAAAACTTTTTTTTGCATTATTTTTGAAGCTTTCATTTTTTTATCTCTTATTATTAGATATACTTTTTTACAAAGATTAGATAAATAAATAGATTCTTCTGCTGCTTTGTCACCGCCACCAATTACTGCTACTTTTTTCCCTTTAAAAAAAAAGCCATCACAATTGGCACAGGTAGAAATACCCTTTCCTATTAATTGATTTTCATTCTCAATATTTAAATATCTAGGAGAAGCTCCAGTTGCTATAATTAGCGCTTTGGTTTTTATTTTTAAATAATTATCTAAGATAACTTCATGCAAATTTTTTATTATATTAAAATTAATTTTTACTACACTATTATCTTTTACTTTAGTGCCGAATCTTTCGCTTTGTGCTTTAAAAGCTTCCATTAATTTGTAACCAGATACTCCATTAGGAAAACCAGGATAATTTTCTACTTTATTAGTTGATATCAATTGTCCACCTGGTTTAAAGCCCGTAAAAAGAATGTGTTTTCTTTCTGCACGAGCTAAATAAATTGCTGCTGTATATCCTGCCGGACCACTGCCTATAATTATACAATCAAAGCTTTCTCTTTCTCTATTTGACATATTTTATAAATTAGTTCTTTCATTATTTCTTCCTTTTTTAAAAAATAGCTTTTATTTTTTTTATCGGCTTCTTTTAGTAGAAAAACTAAATTAGCTATTTTCTTAAATTTTTCTTCATTATTATTATAATTCATAAATTTGTCTAAGTATAGTTTATATATTTTATTTAATATTAAAGTTAGGGGGTGTCTTTCAAGCAGATTTAAAATCATTTTCCATTCAGTATTCTTCTTATTAGCAGTAGCAGTATTAAATCTTATTTGGAATTTGTTTAACTCATTTTCGAGCATAAATAAGTTACAATCAACAGATTGTATCAGTTTTTTTACTGTTATTTCATTTATCTTTAATCCTATTTTTTTTATTTTTCTTTTTACTAAATAAAAAATTTCCCCAAAAGTTAATTTTTTATTATTTAGAATTTCTATGTTGTTATTTGTTTTTTGTTTAAGACAATTATAAAATTCTAAATTACGTGAGGGAATTACGAAATTAATACAAAAAATTAAAATATTTCTTTTCGAGGTCTGTTTTAGTAATTTTTCTAAGTTATCTAAGCTTAGATATTGCGAATTTTTAATAATAATTAACTTATATTCTTTAATAAGAGTAAGAGTGTAAAGTTGTTCTAAAATATTGGTTATTCTATATCTTTCTATTTTTTCTTTTATTTCTATAATAGCTTTAGAATATTTTTTTCTCCTGTGCTTTAAAAGCTTCTCTATCTCTTCTATATATTCTTTTATAAGATATTCTTCTTCACCTATAAAAATAGAAATTGGTTTAATTTCTTTAATTTTAAGATTTGTAATCATAATAAAACAAGAAATTACAAATTACAATATATTGAATAAATTTAAGCTAAAAAATAAGCTAAAAACATTTAATGGGAAAAGGTACGTTTTTTGCTTAATTAGAAAAAAATATTATCTTTTAACTAAAGAAGAATTAGTGAGACAAAAGATAATTTATTATCTAATAAAAAATAGAGGCTATAAGGTTCAGGAAATATATGTCGAATTCAATTCAACTTTTTATAATATTAAAAATCGGCTAGATATTCTAGTTATTAAAAAAAACAGACCATTTCTGATAGTTGAATGTAAATCTCCTGAAGTAAAGATTTCATCTAAATCTTTTGATCAAATAATGAAATATTATTTGAGATTCAAAAGCCAATATCTCGTTCTTACAAATGGAATTAAAACAATTATTTTCGAATTTAAAAATGATGGCATAGAGTTCTTAAAACAGATTCCTAAAAACTTCTAAATTAACATAGTTATTGGTTCTAACAAGTATTCTTTTAAAGTAAGTAAAAAGGTACTACCTACTGCACCATCTATAATTCTATGATCACAAGCTAAAGTAAATTTTATAGTATTTCCTATTTTTATTTTGTTTTTATCAATTATAGGTTTTCTTTGAATACTTCCTACTGATAAAATACTCGAATTAGGTTGATTTATTATAGAAGTAAAACAATCTATCCCAAACATCCCTAAATTAGAAATTGTAAAAGTACTTCCTTCGAGGTCTGTTTTAGTAATTTTTCTATTTCTATATCTTTCTATTTTTTCTTTTATTTCTTTTGAAATTTTTATGAAAGATTTTTTTTCAACGTTATTTATTACCGGTACAATTAGTCCTTCTGGTAAGGAAACGGCAATACCTATATTAATATCTTGGTGATATATAATCCTTTCTTTCTTCAATGAAGAATTTATGGTTTTATTTTTTTTAAGTGATAAAGCAGTAGCTTTCACTATTAAATCATTAAAAGAAATTTTACTAGTATATTTTTTATTAATATACTTTTTAAATTTTATTAAATTCTCTGCAGTAACTTCGAGAAATAAATAATAATGTGGAGAAATCTTTTTTGATTTTAATAAGCGTTCAGTAATGATTTTCCTTATATTAGAAATATTTTTAATATTATATTTTTTATTTTGTTTTGTTTTGAGAAGTTTTATTAGGTCTTTTTTAACAATTCTGTTTTTTGGTCCACTTCCTTTTAAAGTTTTTAATTGGATACCTTCTTCTAAAGCTATTTTTTTTGCTAATGGGGATACTAAAATTTTTTTCTTCTTCTTCTTCTTTATTAAATAATCTATATTTTCATTTCTTTCACCCATAATAGCCAATATATCATTTACTTTTGCTTTTTCTCCTTCTTTAACTCCGATATAAAGTAAAGTAGCATTATATTCGGATTCAAATTCTTGAATCGCTTTATCTGTTTCTATTTCTGCTAACAGGTCTCCATTTAATACTTTTTCTCCTACTTTTTTATACCATTTGACTATTGTACCTGCTTTCATAGTATCACTTAAACGTGGCATGTAAATTATCTCTGCCATTTTTTTAAGTTACTTTTCTTTTAAAAAAGGATATTTTTTTTGAGAATAAACCACATTATACATAGTTTTTTGGGGTGGATAATCAGAATTTTCTGCAAATACAACACATTCATCTATTTTTTTTATTAATTCTAAATCCAACGCTTTTAATAACTTTTTATTCAGAAGTTTTCTTTCTAATATTTTGTTTTTAATTTTTAAAATTGGATCCTTTTTTTTCTGTGCTATTACTTCATCTCTTGTTCTATAACTTTCAGGATCAGACATTGAATGTCCCCTATACCTATAAGTTAATATTTCTAAAAAAGTAGGTCCTTTTCCATTTTTCGCTCTCTTAATAGCTTTGTCTACTGCTTTAGCAATTTTAAATGGGCTACTGCCGTCTACTGATTGAGATGGCATATTGTATGCTAATCCAAGTTGGAAAATATTTTTAATACAAGAACTTTTTTGAAATGAAGTTCCCATTGCATATTTATTGTTTTCGCAGATATAAACTACTGGTAATTTTAAAAGCATGGACATATTGAAGGTTTCATGTAAAGCACCTTGCCAAATCGCACCATCTCCCATAAATGTCACCGTTACTGCTTCTCTATTAAAGTATTTATCAGCAAAGGCAATTCCTGCTCCTAATGGGATTTGTCCACCTACAATTCCATAGCCACCATAAAATCGAGATTTTTTACTAAATATATGCATAGATCCACCTAAACCACAAGAAGTTCCAGTTTTTTTTCCAAATAATTCTGCCATTACCTTTTTTGGGTCTATTCCCATTGCTAAAGCAAGAATATGACATCTATACCCTGTAATCAGATTATCTTTTTTTAGATCCATTACATAAGTAATACCGGCAGGTATAGCTTCTTGACCACTATATAAATGGAGAAAACCACTTATTTTTTGTTTTAAATATAATGATCTGCATTTTTCTTCAAATTTTCTCCAAAACGACATATCTTTATACCATTTCAAATATATCTCATTAGTAATTGGTTTCATTGGGTTCTTTCTTTCTTAATATCTAAATCTAATTCTAGCCTTCTAATTAACTACTAAGTAGTATTTTAACTTTTTCTTTTTTATGAAAGTCTATATTAGAAACATTTTACCTTGCTATACTTGGCCTTGTAGCTTAATTGGATAAAGCATCTGACTACGGATCAGAAGAGTAAGGGTTCAACTCCCTTCAAGGTCTTAATATTATTTGAATGAGAAATTCTGAACAAAATTTGATTAGAATAAAAAAGCTTAAAAAATTAAACCAAATAAATATTAATCCTTATCCTTCTGAAGAATATCCAATCACTTCAAATTCAAAACAAATAATTAATAATTACAACAAAAATAAAAAGGTTCTTGTTGCTGGTAGAATTATTAGAATTAGAATAATGGGAAAAGCTTCTTTTATTGAAATAAAAGATAAAGAAGGTTTGATACAAATTTATATATCCATAAATAATTTTTATACTGAAAAAAATATATACAATTTTTTTTTCAAAAAACTTTTAGATATCGGAGATATAATATGGGTGAAAGGTTATTTATTCAAAACTAAAAAACACAAAATTTCTGTATATGCAAAAAAACTCAATTTATTATCTAAATGTCTACATACTTTACCAAACGTAAAAACAGATAAATCGGGAAATACTTTTGATTCTTTTTCTAATAATGAAAAACGACATAGAATGAAATATGTTGATTTGATCGTTAATGACGAAATTAAAACTGTATTTTTAACACGTATTAAAATTATAAGTTTTATAAGAAATTATTTAAATAAAAGAAATTATTTAGAAGTTGAAACTCCTATTTTACAAGCTATTCCGGGTGGTGCTATAGCAAGACCATTTATTACATATCATAACACCTTAAAAAGTACATTCTATTTAAGAATTTCAAATGAATTATATTTAAAAAAATTACTAGTTGGAGGTTTAGAAAAAGTTTATGAGTTTTCTAGAAATTTTAGAAATGAGGGAATAGATAAAACTCATAATCCAGAATTTACAATTCTAGAATTATACGTAGCATATAAAGATTATTATTGGATGATGAAATTTACTGAAAAGTTTTTCAAAAAACTTTGTTTAAAATTTTCCAAAGTAGGGAAACCATCTCTTATTTTACAATTTCAACAAATTACTTTTTTTGAAGCTCTTAAAATTTATACTGGATTTGACCTAAGGAATCTTATTGAAACTGAAATTAGAAAAATATGTAATGAAATAAATGTGAAGATTGATAATAAGATGAAAAAAGGACAACTTCTCGATCAAATCTTCAGTCAAAAATGTGAAAAAAAAATTATTCAACCAACTTTTATAATTGATTTTCCCATTGAGATGAGTCCATTAGCTAAAAAACATCGCTTTAAAAATGGTTTATCTGAAAGATATGAATTAATAATTCATGGGGTTGAAATAGCGAATTCTTATTCAGAATTAAATGATCCAATTGATCAATTAAAGAGATTTAAAAGACAAATTAAATTATATAATAAAGTTGAATCTGAAAATATGTTAATAGATAAAGACTTTATTCTGTCATTAGAATATGGTATGCCTCCTTGTACTGGAATAGGCTTTGGGATTGATCGTTTAATCATGTTATTTACTAAACAAATAAATATTCAGGAGGTCTTATTTTTTCCACAAATGCGTTTAAAATCTTAGTTTGGTTTATAGAGTTAGTTAGTTAGTTCTTATGAAAAATACCATTAAAATTATCCCCACACAAGATTCAAATAAAATTTCAGCAGGATATGTAATTAAAAGACCGGCTTCAGTAGTAAAAGAATTATTAGAAAACTCAATTGATGCACATGCAAAAAATATTAAATTAATCTTATTGAATGGTGGGAAAGATTTAATTAATGTTATAGATGATGGTGATGGCATGAATCATTTAGAAGCGAAAAATAGTATTAGGAGATTTTATACTTCAAAACTATCTTCTCTTAAAGATATAAAATCACTAAATACTAAAGGCTTTCGAGGGGAAGCTTTATACTATATTTCTTTAGTTAGCCAGGTAGAAATATACACTAAAAAACACAACTCCGAATTTGGAGCCTTCTTAACATTAGAAAATCAAAAGCTTAAATATCCCCCTGTATTATTAAATAATTTATTAAATGGTACTAGTATATATGTGAAAAACTTATTTTACAATTTCACCAATAGAAAAAACTTTTTAAAATCTGCCCATATAGAATTAAGATATATCATCTCAGAATTTAATAAGATAGTTCTTTCACACCCTGATATTAATTTTGTTATGATGCATAATAATAAGATAATTACCAGTTTTAAAACCTCATATCTAAAATATAGAATTCTTCAAATTTTTGGCGAAGCTTATAAAAATGTCTTAATCCAAGTTTTTAAAAAAGACAAATTATTTCTTATAAAAGGATATATCACTTCTACCAGTTTTTTTAATACTCAATTTAAGAATTATTATTTGTTTGTTAATAATAGATACGTAGTAAACAAAAGAATTCACCAGTCTATTATTAGAGCATATAACGGTCTAATAAGCAAAACTAATAAACCAAATTATTTTTTATTTCTTACTATTCCAACAAAACAAATTGAAATTAATATTTGTCAATCCAAAAAAAAAATACTCATTAAATCAGAGTCAGAAATTTGTAAAAATATAAATCTAATAATTAAAGAATATTTAGGCATACAGAATATTTTTAAGTTTTACTCTAAAGATAAAGAAGAAAAAAAACGGGAACAAAATAATAATTGTCAAGAAGTTCTTAAGAAGATAGTTCTGGATAACCAATTTCCTTATAAGATCTATAAAAAATATATATTCTGTCTTTTAGATTTTGGTCTTTTAATTCTTCATAAAGATAGAGTCTATAAAATAATTTTAGAGTATAATTTTAAAAAAGAACTTAACCAAAGCTATAAATTATACCCACCGATAAATATTAAATTGAATAAATTCTTGACTTCAACCACTAAAAAACACATTCTAGAAATTTTAAATAATTTTGGGTTTAAAATAAACTGTTTTGAAAATTCTATTTCAATTACTTCTTCTCCTAAGTTTTTAAAAAAAATATATGTATATAGGTTATTATATGATATTTATCTTTACCAAAATGATAAAATAATTGAAAAATTAATCTCTAAAAATATATACAAGTTTTACAAATTAGAAACGAAACCAAAGCTGGCTTCGTTAGAAATAAGTAACCTAATAAAAAAAATCTTAAAAGTTTCTAATTTAGTAAATTTAAAATCAAAAATATTGTTCTTCTTAGATCTAAATAATCTAGAGAAAAATTTGTTAAAAACAGTATGTTTCTAAGCCGGATTCAGGATAATTTATCATTTATCTAGGATAAAAGTTACCTTTTATCTCGATCTGCCTACCCCCCAAAATAGTTCCGGGATGAACTATACTACTATACTGCTGGTATATTTGGCATTTCACAACACAGAGTTTACATGATTTCACTACAGCTCAACTGTACATACTTTCTGTTGCACTAGTCCTCATCTCACGATGTACGGGTGTTACCCGTTGTGTTATCCCTTATGTGTCCAGACTTTCCTCATTGTTTAAAACATGCGATAAATCAACATACTGTTTTTTGTGTAATTCTTAATATAGCACTTCTAGCTCTCTTATTTTTAGAGATTTCTTCTTTAGTTGGAAAAATTCTTTTAGTATATTTTTTATTAAATGGAGATAAATTATTCCCTTTCTTATCATATCTAATAATTCCCTGTATATTTCCACTTTGAAAGAAGTTTTTAACTAACCTATCTTCTAATGAATTATATGAAATAATAGCTAATTTACCTCCCGGTTTTAAAATATTTATTGATTGTTTCAGTAATTGCTTTAATGCATTGATTTCATCATTTACCTCTATTCTTAAAGCTTGGAATAATCTAGAGAAAAATTTCCTGTTATTATTTCTTTTGAATAGATTTACTAAATCCAAAGTAGTGTTAAGAAATTTACTGTTTAAAACAATTTTTCTAGATATTCTTTGCGGATTTTTAAACTCCCCATATTTAGAAAAAATCTTATTTAATTTTTCAAAAGAATAATTTTTTATTATATTTAAAGCCGACTTTTGTTTCGATAAATCCATTCTCATATCCAAAATTTGATTAAATCTTATTGAAAACCCTCGCTGAGGGTTATCTATCTGATAA
Organism: Candidatus Karelsulcia muelleri; assembly: GCF_016888765.1. Lineage (GTDB taxonomy): Bacteria > Bacteroidota > Bacteroidia > Flavobacteriales > Blattabacteriaceae > Karelsulcia > Karelsulcia muelleri_F. The sequence goes on along the minus strand of NZ_CP069423.1, from coordinate 129,064 downwards.
GAGGAAACTCCTAAATCAGCTATTATTCCTGATACATTCTTTAGAATGTTGTTTTTATAAGCTTTTAATATTTTTTGTATATTTCTAAAGTTATCGTTAAAAAATCTGATTCTTTTATCACAAATTTTATTTTTAATAATTGCAAATTGATCTTGATCAAAAGCAAATAATTTCCCTTGATTACTTATTTGCTTTAATATCCCAAAAGAATGTCCACCGCTACCAAAAGTAGTATCTAGATAGATCCCATTAATATCATTAATAATGTTTTCTAGAACTTCCGTTAAGAAAACTGGTATATGAAAATATTTCATTAAACTAGCTCCATTATTGCCATTTCTGAAAAATCTCCTAACCTCTTGCCAAGTTTAATAATTCTTGTATATCCTCCCTTACGTTTTAAATTATGTTTTGATATCTTTTTGAAAAGTTCCAAAACAGCAGTTTTATTATTTAATTTTTTAAATACTATTCGCATAGAATGAGTATCTTGTTTTTTACCTCTAGTTATTATTGGTTCAATGAATTTTTTTAAAGCTTTTGCTTTAGCAAAAGTTGTTTTAATTCTTTTATATTTTATTAGGGAAATAGCCAGATTAGTTAAAAGGGCTTTTCTATGAGACTTATTTCGCCCTAAATTATTATTTTTATTTTGGTGTCTCATTTCTTTTGGTCAGTTTTCTTCTTTTAATAAGATTTCTTAGCTTTACTATTTTTCTCATTTTTTCACGAAAATTTTTTATTCTTTTTTTTTTATTAGAAATTTTCATTTTATATTTTGATAAATCAAGACCTCCTCCATAATTATAATCAGAATCAGAAGGTTTCATTTTGACTAAGTCAGCCCAAGTTTTAATTTTAGCAAATTTTAAACACTTTAAAAGTTTTTGCATATAGAAATATTTTATTCTTGCTTTATAAGCAGTATATTTTATTGGGAGCTTTAATTCTGTTTTTTTCCCATTAAAAAATAAAGTAAAATGTTGTACTAGTATACTAGAAGCTGTTTTTAAAGCCTTGTTTGGAGTAATTGAACCATCAGTACGAATATCTATAATCAAACTATCGGATGAATAGAAATTATTAACTTCACAAGTTTCTACTTTGAATCTTACGTTTATTATGGGACTAAAAATAGTATCAATTGGTATTTTCCCTATTTTAGTCTGTGGTTTTTCTACTGGAACATATCCAACTCCTTTTTTAATGCCGAGAGTAATCTTTAAATTAGCATCTAACTCTTTATTCAAAATTAATAAATTTGGATTCAATACTTCCAAACAAGTAATAGATCCACATAAATCTCCAGCAGTAATTTTAGACTGTTTTTTTGTTAAAAATATTGTAAAATGTTCTGGTATTTTGTTATACATTTTACTTTTTAATTTAAACCGTATTTGTTTTAAATTTAATATTATTTCAGTTAGATTTTCTATTACTCCATCTATATAAGAGAATTCATGTTTGACACCATTAATCATTATATAATATATGGCATAACCTTCTAAATCTGAAATTAAAACTCTTCTTAAAGAATTCCCTAGAGTAATTCCAAAGCCAGGACTTAATGGTTTTATTAAAAATTTACCTCTATTTTTAGAATGTTTTAATATTTTTATCTGGGCTGGTGAAATCATAATACTCTTATTATTTAGAATACAATTCTACCACTAAACGTTCCTTAATCTTTTCGGGAATTTGTGCTCTCCTAGGCATAGCTTGAAAAATTCCTTTCCTGTTTTTTAACAGCAACCAATTGGAAATTGTTTTTAGTAATTTAGAATTTTCAGAGAGTTTTAAATTGTCTTTAACCGAAATTATATCCCCAGGTTTTAATGTAAAAGATGGAATATTAACAATTTTTCCATTTACTAATATATGCCGATGAGTAACTAACTGTCTGGCTCCAGCTCGTGTCGGCGCAAAATTTAATCTATAGACGACATTATCTAACCTGGATTCACAGAGTTGTAAAAGTATTTCTCCAGTTATACCCTTTTTTTTTGAAGCTTTTTCAAATATTTTTCTAAATTGTTTTTCTAGAATTCCATAAAGATATTTTATCTTTTGTTTTTCTAATAATTGAATAGAATAATTTGATTGATTAAAATTTCTGGTTTTTTTTTTGGGCCCGTGTTGACCAGGTGGATATTTTTTTTTTTCAAAACTTTTTTTTTTAATTCCATAAATAAGACAACCAAATTTTCTAGAGATTTTATTTTTAGGACCAATATATCTAGCCATTTTGTTTCTATATTTTATATATAATATACTATATTCTTCTTTTTTTTGGGGGTCTACAACCATTATGGGGAATAGGAGTAATATCTTTTATTCTAAGTACATTTAGATTACTTAAAGTTCTAAGTGCTGCTTCACGACCAGCTCCTGGACCTTTAACAATAATCTTAATTTTTTTAATCCCCAGTTTTTTACCTTTTTCTACTATATCTTGAGCTGTTTTACTAGCAGCATAAGGTGTATTTTTTTTGGCTCCTTTAAAACCTTTTTGTCCTGCTGAAGACCAGGCCAGCACGTCTCCTTTTAAGTTAGACAAAGTTATAATAATATTGTTAAATGTAGACTTGATGTGTATCTGGCAACAAGATATCTCTTTATTTTTCATTATGACTTTTTAATAAGTTTTTTTTTATTAGCTATTGTTTTTCTTTTACCTTTTCTGGTCCGACAATTATTTTTAGTCTTCTGTCCTCTAACAGGAAGACCAATTTTATGTCTGATCCCTCTATAACATTTTATATCAAGTAATCTCTTAATATCTAATTTAATCTCAGTTTTCAACTCCCCTTCAATTTTTATATTCTTATTTATAAAGTTTCTAATTTTATTTAATTCTAAATCTGACCAATTATTTACTTTTGTATTTGGATTAATTTTTATAATTTCAAATATTTTTTTAGAAATATTTTTTCCAATACCAAAAATATAAGTTAGAGCTATAATTCCTCTTTTCTTTTCTGGTATATTTATTCCAGATATCAGAGCCATATCTTATCTTTGTTTTTGTTTATATTTCGGGTTAACTTTATTTATAATTCTTAATTTTCCTTTTCTTTTAACAATTTGGCAATTTTGGCTTCTTCTTTTTAAAGAGGTAACTTTTTTCATCCCTTTACCTTTAACTTTATATTGTTTAGTATCTATATATTATTCTTGCTTTAGTTAAATCATAATATTAAATAGGCAATTTTACTTTATCGCCTTGGAAAATTTGAATATAATTCATTCTCATTTTACCTTTTATATATCCAGTTACTATCCTGTTGGATTTTAATTGGACTTTGTTTTACTATCCCCTTGTCTTAAGATATTTTTCTTTCGTCATTTGTTATTATAGGATTTCCTCCAAGGGTTTTAATCTTTAAAGAGGCGGTTTTACTAAACTTATGAGCAAAAATTTTTATTTTATGAGTTAATTCACCTCTTCCTAAGATTTTAAAAAACTCGGTTTTTTTTAATAAACCAATTTTTCTCAATACATTATTATTTATTAAATTTCTTTTTACTTTTCCAATATTTATTAGATCTTCTATCGTTTCTAAATTAAAGATTTTATATTTTTTTTTATTTAGATTTTTAAATCCAAATTTGGGAATACGTTTATGGAACGGCATTTGTCCACCTTCAAATCCTAATTTAACAGAATTTCCAGAACGGGATTTAGCACCTTTATTACCTCTAGTAGAGGTTTTTCCTTTTCCAGAACCTTTTCCTCTGCCTAATCGTTTGCCTTTCTTATTTGAGCCTTTAATAGGAGTTAAATGATTCAGAATCATGGGAACTTACTTACTTAAAACATCTTTTTAATAGATATCCCTCTTTCCTTTGATATAGTATCTGCATTTCTAATTTTTGTTAAAGCTAATATTACTGCCCTAATACAGTTATTAGAATTAGACGAACCATTCAATTTAGAGAAAATATTTTTTACACCTACTAATTCTAAAACTATTCTAACCACACCACCTGCAATTATTCCAGTTCCTTTTGAAGCTGGATAAAGAAATATATAAGTACTGCCATGCTTAGCTTTTTGTTCATGAGGAATAGTTCCTCCTTTTAATGAAATTTTAAACAATCTTTTTTCTGCTTTCTCTCCAGCCTTTCTAACAGCGTTTTGTGTTTCTTTAGCTTTTCCAACCCCAAAGCCTACTAACCCCTTTTTGTTTCCTTTAACTACTAAAGCTGTAAAACTGAAATATCTTCTTCCTTTTGTAACTTTACATACTCTTTTTAAAGTTACTAATTTCTCTTTTAATTTTTTTCCTTGTACTTTCATAGTTTAAAATTTTAAACCAGTTTTTCTTAAGCCCTCGGCCAAAGCTTGCACTCTCCCATGATACAAATATCCATTTCTATCAAAAACTAACTTATAAATACCTATTTTTTTGGCTTTTTCTCCTAAAATCATCCCTATTTTACTTGCAATTTTAGTTTTAGTAATTTTTAAATTAGAGTTGTTTTTCGAAGAATATGATAGTAAAGTCTGATGATTAACATCATCTATTATTTGAACATAAATATGCTTATTACTTCTAAAGACTGAAATTCTAGGTCTGGTTTTTTTCATATAAGGAATTCATTTATTTGACAGTCGTCTTGCCTGCTTTTTTTATAATATATTCATTAATATAACGAATTCCTTTTCCTTTATAAGGATCCGGTTTTCTTAAAGATCTTATTTGAGCCGCAAATATCCCCAATAATTGTTTATCATATGACATTAAAATAATCCGAGTCTTTTGGTTAGTTTCATTTTTTATTTCTACTTTTAAAGCTTTGGGGAAATTCATTACTATATTATGAGAGTAGCCTAAGTTAAATTCTAAGACTTTGTTTTCATTATCTAAAGCCACTTTATAACCTACTCCTTTCAATTCTAATTCGGTTTTAAAACCATCTAATACCCCAATAATCATATTATTAATTAGCATTCTGTATAATCCATGTAGAGATTTATTATATTTATTATTCTCTATTCTTTTTATTGTTATTTTATTTTCTTCCCTTTCTATTTTTAGGTCCCCTCTTATTTTAAGAGAAAGTTTTCCAAGAGGACCAGTTACAGACATTACATTATTTTTCATATTAATTATAATATTCTTGGGTATAATAATATTTCTTTTTCCAATTCTAGACATGAAGCTTTTATATTATTTAATATACATAACAAATTATTTCACCACCTAGTTTTTTTTTTCGAGCTAATTTATCAGTAATTATTCCTTTTGAAGTTGAGATAATAGCTATTCCTAACCCATTAAGAACTCTCGGTAAATTTTTACTACTTGAATATTTTCTTAAACTTGGTTTACTTATTCTTTTAATATATTTAATTACCGAGTTTTTGTTAGGATAAATATATTTTAAATATACCTTTATTATTTTATTTGTTTTTAATTTATAATTTACTATAAAACCTTGTTCCAGTAAAATTTTAAGAATATTTTTTTTAAGTTTCGAATATTGGATATAAATAATATCTTTCTTAGCTAGACACCCATTTCTAATTCTTGTTAAACAATCAGCAATTGGATCTGTAATCATTCTTTTCTTTTTTTACCAACTAGCTTTTCTTACTCCTGGAATTAAGCCTTGAGAGGCTAATCGTCTAAATTCTAATCGTGAGACCCCAAATTTGCGAATATAACCTTTAGTTCTCCCAGTGAGCTGACAAATATTATGTAAACGAACTGGAGAAGCATTTTTAGGCAATTTTTGTAAATTGATATTATCTCCTATTTTCTTATAATAAGCTCTTTTTTTAGCATATTTCTCAACTAAAATTCTACGTTTTTTTTGTCTAGCTTTTATAGCTTCTTTAGACATAATTTTACTTTTTAAAAGGCAGACCAAATAAATATAATAAATATTTAGCTTCTTTATCTGTTTTAGCAGTAGTCACAAAAGTAATATTCAGGCCTAGATTTTGTTTTAAAGCTTGTTTTATTTCTGGAAATATAATTTGTTCCCGAATGCCTAAATTATAATTTCCTTTTCCATCAAAACTATTTTGATTTACTCCATGGAAATCCCGAACTCTAGGTAAGGCAATATTTATTAATCTATCTAAAAATTCATACATTCTATTTCGGCGTAGTGTGACTTTTATACTGATAGGTGTTCCTTTTCTTAGTTTAAAGCCTGATTCATCACGTTTTGATTGGCAAAAAATTGCTTTCTGTCCAGATATTAAAGACATATTTTCAATTGCATTATTTAATGTCTTGTTATCAGATATAGATCTGTTAATACCTTGATTTATTACTATTTTAGTTAATTTGGGAATTTGCATTATACATTCATATAGAAATTTTTGGTTTAATTTTAATTTAATCTCTTCATTGTATTTTGTTTTAAATCTAGGGGAATAATTCATTCTTTCTAAGTTTAAGATTTTCTAAATCTCTAAGCTTTAATAAATTCTTTAAGTCTTCTATCGAAAAGAAATATTTTAATTTTTTATTTATTTTTCTCATTTTACTTAAAAATTTTTGTACTTTGTCAAAAGTCTTCTGATAAGAGGGTCTATATATTAAAAGTAAATTCGATAAATCAATTTCAATTAATTTCTGGTTTAAAAGTTTTACTAAAGCTCTGGTTTTATTTTTTATAATATTTAGAAGTTTCCCTTGCTTGCCTTTATAATTACCACTCTTAATTAAGATATTATCTTGAGTTTTAAGTTTCATTTTTATATTATAAAACTTCTACAGCTAATGAAATTATTTTCATATATTCTTTTTCTCTTAATTCTCTTGCAACTGGCCCAAAGATTCTAGTACCTCTCATTTCGCAAGTTTTTGATAATAAAACACAGGCATTATCATCGAAACTTATATAAGATCCATCCTTGCGTTTAACTTTATATTTTGTTCGAACTACTACTGCTTTTGTGACTTGTCCTTTTTTAAGGCTAGATCCAGCAATTGAATTTTTAACTGTTACTACAATAGTATCCCCAAGAGAAGCATATTTTTTTTTAGTGCCTCCTAAAACACGAATTAATAAAACTTTTTTCGCTCCCGAATTATCAGCAACATTAAGAAATGATTCTTGTTGTAACATATTTTATTCTTAACATTAACATTTTATTATTTGAAATAAATTCCAACGTTTCTTCTTACTTAATGGTCGTGTAAAAATTATTTCTACTGTATCCCCTTTATTTGATTGATTGTTTTCATCGTGAACAAAATATTTTCTGGTATAATAAATATTCTTTTTATAAATCTTATGTTTCCTTTTTACTACTTCACCTACTACTCTTGTTTTATTCATTTTATCACTTAATATTATACCAAGTCTTTTTTTTTTCCTCATCATTTTAAAATTAATTTTGTTCTTATTGGTAATTTATTAGCAGCTAATCTTAAAGCTTCTTTTCCTATTTCCAAATTTACTCCATCGATTTCTATTAAGATTCTCCCAGGTTTTACCACAGAAACCCAATGGTCTATAGCCCCTTTTCCTTTTCCCATTCTAACTTCTTGAGGTTTTTTTGTAATAGGCTTATTAGGAAAAATATTGAGCCATAATTTTCCTTGTCTTTTCATATGTCGTGTCGCCGCAATGCGAGCCGCTTCGATTTGTCTATCTGAAAGCCAAGCTGTATCTAAAGTCTTCAGTCCAAATATCCCAAAGTGAAGTTTTGTACCTTTTTTAGCATATCCTTTTATTCTGCCTTTATGGAGTTTCTCAAATTTATTTCTTTTTGGCTTTAACATGACTTACAGTTTGTTCTGTTTAGGTCTTAAGAGATATAAGTCTTTTTTATTATATACTACTCCTTTCATAATCCATACTTTTATACCTATTTTTCCATAAGGAGTCTGAGCTTCAGAAGTGGCATAATCTATGTTAGCTCTAAAAGTCGAAAAAGGAATTCTGCCTTCTTTATAAAATTCAGTACGTGCCATTTCAGTTCCATTTAAACGACCAGAAATTTTAATTTTGATCCCTTCTACCTTTTGACGTAAGGCAGAATAAATAGCGAATTTTATAGCTTTTTTGTAAGGGAGACGATTTTCAATTTGATTGGCAAGGTTTTTTGCAATTAAAAGAGCATCTAATTCTGGGATCTTTACTTCTAGTATATTAATATTTATTTTTTTCTTAGTAATTTTCTTAAGTTCTGTTTTTAATTTTTCTATTTCACTGCCGCCTTTTCCAATGATTATTGCAGGTCTTGAAGAGGAAATTGTAAGAAAAATTTTATACTTTTTTCGTTCTATATATATATATGATAAAGAAGATTTTGCTAATCTTATATTTAGATATTTTCGTATTTCTAAATCTTCTTTCAGCTGATTAAACTTTTCACTATACCATATTGATTTCCAGCAAGTTGAGATTCCTAGCCTATTGGCTATCGGATTTACCTTTTGTCCCATTTTTTAAGTATCAAAATAATTTTAAAAAATTGTTTTTTTATTTGATTGGCTCTGCCTTGTGGCGCTGCCCTCAGTTTTTTAAAACTTATGCTTTTGTTAATTAGAATATTTTTTATATATACATTTTGTGTTTGGGATTCTATCTGTCTACTAAAATGCTTAGAAGCATTCAAAATTATCTCTTTTAAAATGAGGGCTCCTTTGGTTTTAAAATTTCCCAATAAATTCATTATATATTCAATATTTTTCGACTTAATAATATTAAGTAATTTTATCAGTTTAATTTTTGAATAATTAATATTATTAGATTTATAATAGAAATATAATTTGTTGTTTTGAAACATTACTTTTTATTTCGAGTAGGTGTTATTTTTTTAGCTCCAGAATGACTACGAAAATTTCGAGTAGGAGAAAATTCTCCTAATTTATGTCCTACCATATTTTCTGAAATATAAATTGTCAGGAATTTGTTCCCATTATGAACTGCAATTGAATTGCCTATAAATTCTGGAGTTATTGTTGAAGCTCTTGACCAAGTTTTTATTATTTTCCTTGTCTTTAATCTATTATTAATTACTATTTTTTTAATCAATTTGTAATTAATAAATGGCCCTTTTTTCAAAGAACGTGGCATAATTATTATTACTTCTTTTTTTTTTTTATTATAATATATTTATTTGATTGTTTTTTTTTCTTACGTGTTTTAAAACCATGGGCAGGAATTCCATTTCGATTTCTTGGATGGCCACCTGAGGCCTTGCCTTCTCCGCCACCCATTGGATGATCCACAGGATTCATAGCTACTCCTCTTGTTCTTGGTCTTTTTCCTAATCTACGATTTCTTCCAGCTTTTCCTGAAATTACTAATTTATGATCTTGATTTGAGACTGAACCAAGAGTTGCCAGACAATTAGATAATACCATTCGGGTTTCACCTGATGGTAATTTCAAAGTACAATATTTTTCTGTTTTCGCAATTAATTGTACAGCTGTTCCAGCACTACGAGCTAAGGCAGCGCCCCCATTAGGGCATAATTCAATACAGCAAATAATACTTCCTAAAGGGATATTTTTTAATAACATCGCATTTCCTATTTTGGGTTCCGTAATTTCATCAGATAATATTTTTTGTCCAACTGTAAGTCCTTTAATAGATAAAATATACTTTTTTTCACCATCTATATAATGTAGCAGTGAAATAAAACAAGATCTATTGGGATCATATTCTATAGATTTAACTATAGCAGGAATTCCCCTTTTTTTTCTTTTAAAATCTATTATTCTATATTTTTTTTTATGTCCTCCTCCGATATATTTCATCGTAATTTTTCCAGTATTATTTCTTCCTCCTTTTTTCGAAAGCCCAAAAACCAGAGATTTCTCTGGTTTGGTTTTAGTTATTTCAGAAAATTTATTTAATATCTGAAACCTTTGACTTGGCGTAATGGGTTTCTTTATCTTAAGTGGCATTTTACTTTACTTTAAAAACAGCCTTTTTAAACTGTTGAAATTTTATTCCTGAAAAAGTTTTTTTCAATATTCTTTTATTACTCTTTTTTTTAGAAGAAATATTAGTATGTAACTTGGTTATCTTAATTCTATAAACTCTCTGTAGATATTTGGAAATTTCATTTTTATTAAAATAAATAGGAAAAATAAAAGTATAATAATTATTTGATATATTGGTAAATAGAGCTTTTTCAGTTATAATTGGTTTTATTTTTTTACTTAAGTTTTTATTTATATACTTCTTATAAAACAGGAATTTTCTTCTCTTTTCACTCACCTTTTTTTATCTCTTATTTAACATATTTTCTAAATATTTTATTGAATTTTCTTTAATTATCAAGTAATAAGCTTTTGCTATATCATAACTGTTTATTCCATTTCTTATATTTATAATTTTTACATTTTGAAAATTTCTAGAAGAAAAATAGAGATTTTTATCTCTCTTATTAGTAATAATTAATATTTTTTTTTTAAATATATTTAATTTATTTAATAGTTTCTTTATTGTTTTGCTTGAAATTTGTTTTAACATAAAAGGTTCAATAATTTTAATTTGTTTATTTATAAGTTTGTAATAAAATAAAGTTTTTATAGCAATTTTTTTTATCTTTTTATTTAATTTTAAATTATACTTTCTTTTAACTGGACCAAAAATTCTCCCCCCGCCAACAAATAAAGGATTTTTTATATCTCCTTTTCTAGCATTACCACTTCCTTTTTGTTTCTGAATTTTTTTATTACTTCCTTGAATCTGACTCCTGCTTTTAGTTTGATGACTTCCTTGTCTTTTTGCAGCTAAAAATCTTTTAATTTCTAAATAAATTAGATGGTTTTTAGTTTTTATATTAATATTATTGGAAATAAAATTATAATTAAATTTTATTTTTCTACCAGTTTTTAAACCATTTTTATTTAAAATTTCTATTACCATTTTTATCCAATTTTATTTATTAATAAATAAGAATTTTTGGGACCTGGGACTGAACCTTTTACTATTAATAAATTTCTTTTAAAATCTATTTTTAAAATATTTAAATTTTTTATCGTGCTTCTTTTTCCACCCATTCTCCCTGCCATTCGTGTTCCCTTAAACACTCTGGATGGATCTGAACCAGCTCCAATAGCTCCAGGAGCACGAGCACGGTTATGTTGACCATGTGTTTTTTCGCCCACTCCGGAAAAGCCATGACGTTTGACAACACCTTGAAAGCCTTTACCTTTCGATTTTCCTACTATGTCTACTTTCTCATTTTCTTTAAAGAAATCTACTTTTATTATATCTCCTGGAGAATTTAAAAAATTACCTGCAAATTCAAATATTATTTTTTTCGGAGAGGAGTTAAATTTATTAAAATGGCCTAATAAAGGTTTATTAGTTTTTTTTTTCTCTTCAAACCCTAGTTGAAGAGAATAATAGCCATCTTTTTTTAGAGTTTTTTTTTGTAATACTGTACAGGGTCCAGCTTTTATTACTGTACAGGGTATACAGTAACCTAACTCATTAAAATAACTAGTCATACCTATCTTCTTTCCAATTAGCCCTAACATTTTTTTGGTTCTAATTTTACTCCACTAGGGAGATCAATTTGTTTGAAACAATTTGATTTTACATTATATACCATTAAAACTCTTTTATGGATGAACCATTTAAATTGTTCTCTTGATTTTTTATGCACATGTGGTGATCTTAATATGGTATATATTTTTTTTTTAGTTGGTAAGGTAATTGGTCCATTAACTTTTATATTCTGCTTTGAAATGTAATTCATAATTTTTATTACTGATAGGTTTAATATATATCCGTCAAATGCTTTTATTTTAATTTTATAATTTAACATATTTCTTTATATATTATTTTATTCCAAATCCTTTCAGGAGCTTTCTGATAATGAGAAAACATCATTATTGAGGTGGCTCTTCCAGAAGATAAAGTCCTTAAAGCCGTGACATACCCAAACATTTCAGAGAGTGGAACTACTGCTTTAATAAGTTTTACATTTTTTCGCTTATCTTCCATTCCTTGAATTACACCTCTCCTACGATTCAGATCCCCAACAATAAGACCCATATATTTTGGATGAGTAAAAACTTCCAACTTCATAAAAGGTTCTAAAAGATATGGCTTAGCTTTTTTAGCTGCATTTTTAAACCCTATTTTACTAACTAATTCGAAAGATAGTTGATCTGAATCTACTGTATGATATGATCCATCAAGTAAAATAATTTTAGCTTTTTCTATTTCGTATCCTGCTAAAGGCCCATTTCTTAAAGCTTCTTTAAAGCCCTTTTCTATTGAAGGAATAAATTCTGTTGGAATATTTCCTCCTTTTACTTGATTTACAAATTTTAACCCTTGGAAATCTTTTTTTATTGGTTCAATCTGAAATAGAATATCAGCATATTTCCCTTTTCCACCAGTTTGTTTTTTATAGATTTCTCTGTGAAGAACTGTTTTAGTTAATATTTCTTTATATTCTACTTGTGGCTTGCCTTTATTAACTTCAACGTTAAATTCTCTTTTAATTCTATCAAGAATAATCTCTAAATGTAACTCTCCCATTCCTGAAATTATGGTTTGTCCAGTGGTTTGATCATTCCGAATTTGGAATGATGGATCTTCTACTATTAATTTGGATAGCGCCATACTCATTTTATCTATATCTGATTTGTATTTAGGTTCAATAGCTAATCCAATCACGGGGGCTGGGAAAAAGATCTGTTCTAAAAAAATTGGATTCTTAATATCACAGAGAGTATCTCCAGTTTTAATATTTTTAATCCCTACTGCGGCTCCAATATCACCAGTTTTAATTAAATTAATAGGATTTTGTTTATTAGCATGCATTTGATAAATTCTTGAAATCCTTTCTTTCTTATTTGTTCTACTGTTTAAAACATAAGATCCAGATTTTATTTTTCCTGAATAGACTCTAAAAAAAGTCAATTTTCCAACAAAAGGATCAGAAGAAATTTTAAAAGCTAAAGCTGAAAAAGGTTTATTAATCTTTGGAATAATCGGTTGTTTTTTTTTTTCCTGCACACTATAACCGTATATCTTTTTACATTCTAGTGGTGATGGTAGAAATCTGCAGATTGCATCCAAAATATATTGGACTCCTTTATTTTTGAAAGCTGAACCACAAATAACAGGAGTTATTTCCAGTTTTAAGGTCTGTTTTTTTATAGTAGTTATTATCTCCTCTTCAGTGATTTGGTTTTTTGAATCAAAGTATTTCTCAAAAAGTTTACTATCATACTCAGCTAACCTTTCTATCATTTTGTTTCGATATTCTTCCGTCAATTGGCTTAAATTCGAAGGAATTGGGATTTCTTTTAAGGTTCTGCCAAAGTCAATTTCATTCCATATGAATGCTTTCTTATAAATTAGATCTACGATCCCTTGAAAACTGTCCTCATTCCCTATAGGGATTTGTAAGATCAAACAATTAGTATCTAGTACTTTTTCTATTTGATCACAAACTTCAAAAAAACTCGCACCTTGCCTATCCATCTTATTAATAAAACAAATTCTTGGTACTTTATATTTGTCAGCTTGTAACCAAATATTTTCTGATTGGGGTTCAACCCCATCCACTGCACTAAATAAAATCACCAAACCATCTAATATTCTTAACGATCTTTCAACTTCCACAGTAAAATCCACATGACCTGGTGTATCTATAATGTTAATTTTATATAGCTTATCTTTATTTTTCCATTCACACCGTGTAGCGGCAGCAGTTATAGTAATTCCTCTCTCTTGTTCTTGTGCCATCCAATCCATAGTAGCCGTACCATCATGAACTTCTCCAAGTTTATGATTTATTCCAGTATAGAATAATATTCTTTCTGTTAGTGTAGTTTTCCCCGCATCTATATGAGCTGCGAATCCAATATTTCTTGTATATTTTAACTTTGTTCCCATTTGGTTTGGTTTTTAAAATTTTAGATGTGAAAAGGCTTTATTGGATTCAGCTATTTTATGCATATTATCTTTTTTTTTTATTGCTCTTCCCTCTTTTTTGTAAGCTGCTAAGGTTTCTCCTGCTAATTTCTTATACATTGCTTTTTCTTTTCTTTCTTTAGAACTATTAATAAGTAATTTAATAGCTTTAGTTAATTGTAAGTTTTTTGGTATAATAATTGGTATATTTATTTTTGTCCCCCCTATTCGTTTGCTTCTTATATAGACTTGTGGAGTAACATTTTTTAAAGCTTTTTTCCAAATTTTTATTCCTTTTTTCTTATTTTTCTTATTATTGATCTTTTCTAATTCATCTAGAAAATTATAAAATATTCTATATGCTAATTTTTTTTTCCCATGTTTCATTAAATGATTCACAAATCTTGTAACTAATGGTTCTTTAAATTTTGGATCTGGTTCGTATATTCTGTTTGTTTTTTTTAATTTTCTCATTATTTACTTTTCTGTTTGGTTCCATATTTGGAACGGGATTTCTTTCTATCTTTAACTCCTAAAGTATCCAAAGCTCCTCTAATGATATGATAACGTACTCCTGGTAAATCCTTCACACGCCCTCCCCTTATCAAAACTATTGAATGTTCTTGAAGATTATGTCCTTCCCCAGGTATATAAGCGTTTACTTCTTTTCCATTGCTTAGACGAACTCTTGCAACTTTTCTCATAGCAGAATTCGGTTTTTTGGGTGTAGTTGTATATACTCGAAGACATACTCCTCTACATTGAGGACAGTGATTTAAGGCTAAAGATTTACTTGGATTTTTTCTTTTTTTTCTACCTTTTTTTATTAATTGTTGAATTGTAGGCATTATAGAACTGTCTTTAAGTACAAAAGTAATCATTTTTTTTTAACCATGAAAAAAAAGAATTTAATTATTTTAGGTATAGATACCTCTTGTGATGATACTTGTGCAGCCATTCTAAATAACCACACAGTTTTATCAAATATTGTAAGAACTCAAACAATTCATCAAAAATTTGGTGGAGTGGTCCCTGAACTAGCTGCCAGTTTGCATCTTCAGCATATAGTTTCTGTAGTTAATAATGCTATTTTTAAGGCAAAAATTAAAAATAATACTATTAATGCTATTGCATTTACTAATTCCCCAGGGTTAATCGGTTCTTTATTAGTTGGCAGTGCTTTTGCAAAATCATTAGCTCTGTGCTGGCAAATTCCATTAATTTCTGTCAATCATATTCAAGCTCATATTCTAGCTCATTTTATTAAAGGAGTACATTCTACTCCCCCTAATTTTCCATTTATTTCTTTATCTATTAGTGGAGGACATACTAATATAATAAAAGTAAAAGATTTTTTAGAATTTAAAATTTTAGGGAGTTCGAACGATATTTCTTTAGGAAATCTCTTTGATAATATGGCTAAAAGACTTGGATTTAAATATCCAGGGGGGAGAATTATAGATAAATATGCTCAATTAGGGAATTCGAAAACCTTTGGTTTTAAGAAACCTAAAGTAAAAAAATTAAATTTTAGTTTTAGTGGGTTACAAACTAATTGTTTAGATTTATTGAAAACTAAAATTAAAACAAATAGGAAATTTATTTCCCAAAATATTAATGATATCTGTGCTTCTTTTCAAGAGACTGTTTTTGAGATATTATTTGATAAATTAAATAAAACTGTTAAAAAAACTGGAATAAAAAATATAGTTTTTTCTGGAGGAATTTCATCAAATCTTGGATTAAAAAAATTTTTTAGCAAAAAATCTCTAGAAAATAACTGGAAAACTTTTTTTCCACAACAATTTTCAAATGATAATGCAGCTATGATTGCTCTAGTTGGTAAATTAAAATATGAACGAAATTTATTCGATAAATTTTCGATCAAACCTTAGCATATTATCTTTTTTGATATGAGCTATATTTAGCATTAAACTTTTCTATTCTACCAGCTTTATTAATATATTTTAGTTTCCCAATATAAGTAGGATGCGAGAAGCTAGAAACTTCCATTTTATATAAAGGATAAACTTTATTTTTAATTTTTATAACATTTTTAGTTTCTACTGTTGATTTACAAAATATTTTATTTTGGCTGGCTATATCTTGAAATACTACAATTCTATAATTTTTTGGATGTATTCCTTTTTTCATTTTATATTTATTTATTATATTATATTATTATATTATTATATTATTATATTATTATATAATCAAATATTAGAAATGAAAAAATTAGATACTGGTTCCAATCTAGCACAACTATTATACTTAAATAAAAAGATAAAAATAATTACTAATCATTTAAAACAAAATCAACACGATTATAATACTTATAGAATTTTAATTAAAAAACTTACTAAAAAAAAACAAATAATTAAATCATTGCTAAAATAACTATGCTGCCAAAATTAATAAAAGAAAAAATATTTTTAAAGGATGGAAAATATCTAAATATTGAAACGGGCCAATTAGCAAAGCAAGCCGATGGTTCAGTTCTAATCAGAATGGGAAATACAATTTTACTGGCTACAGTAGTAATTTCAAAAGAAGAAAAAGAAGGTGGAAATTTTCTACCACTTACTATAGATTATAGAGAAAAATATTCAGCGATAGGTAAAATTCCGGGTGGATATCTTAAAAGAGAAGGCCGACCGACAGAAGAAGAGATAATGACGATGAGACTTATAGATCGTGTATTACGACCCATTTTTCCCAAAAACTTCTATAAAGATATTCAAATTATGATTTCTCTTTTATCTTATGATAAAAATATATTACCAGATGTTTTAGCCTGCCTAGCAGCTTCTGCTGCATTATATATTTCTGAAATCCCTTTTAAAGAACCGGTTTCAATGGTAAGAATAATTAGAGTCAATAATTCTTTTGTATTAAATCCTGGAATAGAACAACTTAAAAACTCAAGTTTTGAGTTAATTATAGGTGGGTCTAACAGTTCAATTCTTATGATAGAAGGTGAAATGAAAGAAATCTCTGAATTGGAACTTCTAAAAGCTATAAAATATGCTCACAAACATATTAAATCTCAAATATCAGCTCAAAAACGATTAAGAAAAAAAATTCAACTTAAACCTCTAATCAATAAAACAGCAGCTAATTTTTTTTTTAATGATAAAATAATCAAATTAATAAAATACAATATAACAAAAATTTATAATAAATTTTATAATAAACAAAAAAGAAATGACAAATTAGAAACTTTATTAAAAAAAGTAAAACAAAAAATGCAGCCAAGTGAAACTGAAATAAAATATTATTTTAACGAATTAAAACAGAAAATTATTCTTGATTTAATGTTTAAAACAAAACAAAGGATAGATGGACGTAATTTTAATAAAATAAGAGATATTTGGTGTCAAGTGGATTTTTTACCAGGAGTTCATGGTTCCGCCTTATTTACAAGAGGTGAAACACAAGCTTTAGCTACCATTACTTTAGGGTCCTCTTCAGACGTTAAGAAAGTCGAGGCTGTAATTGAGCCAACTGAACCAGCTCAACAAAAATTTTATTTACACTATAATTTTCCACCTTTTTCTACCGGAGAAATAAGAATTATTAGAGGTATTTCACGTCGTGAAATAGGACATGGTAATTTAGCTCAAAGAGCTTTAAAGAATATACTGCCAAGTAATAATCCATATACTGTAAGAATAGTAGCAGATGTCTTAGAATCTAATGGGTCCTCTTCTATGGCAACCGTATGTGCAAGTACTTTAGCCTTGATGGATGCTGGAATACCTATTATTAGACCAGTAGCAGGAATTGCGATGGGCTTAATTATCAATCAATCAACTGGAGAAAAAATAGTACTATCAGATATCTTAGGAGAAGAAGATTCATGGGGAGATATGGATTTTAAAATAGCAGGGACTAAACTAGGAATTACTGCATGTCAAATGGATGTGAAAGTTGAATGTTTGAATAATGAAATTTTAGCAAAAATACTTTTAAAGGCTAAAATTGGGAGATTATTTATTTTAAGCAAAATGTTAAAAACTATACCAAAACCTAGAATATTTCTTAAACCTCATGCTCCAAAAATTTATGCTTTCACTATACCTAAATCCTTTATCGGGGCGGTGATAGGTTATGGTGGAAAAAAAATTAATGACATTCAACATGAAACTAATACAAGTATTTTGATCGAGGAAAAAAATAATTTAGGACGTATTGAAGTAATTGGAAAAAAAAATGAGGAAATTAAAAAAGCAGTAAGAGTAATAAAATCTCTTATTCCTAAAATTGGAAATATCTATAAGGCAAGAGTTAAATCTATAACAGAATTCGGAGTATTTATTGAAATTTATAAAGGTGTAGAAAGCCTCTTACAGATTTCTGAAATTAATTTTAAGCAATTTGATAGATTAGAATATTTTTTAAAAATTGGAGATATAATCTTAGTCAAATATTTGGGAGTAGATAATAAAAATGGGAAAATGATATTCTCAAATAAAGCCTTAAAATGATATTAAACCAACCTCTTAAACCTCAAAATCAGATTCAAAAGATGATCAAAAATAAAAAACAGAAATTATACCAAAATTTAGATGAAGAAACTATTGAAAAATACTTAGAGGAAATAGGAAAAATTAAATTATTATCTTATAAAGAAGAAATAATTTTGGCTAGAAAAATTAGAAGGGGATATAATGATAAGGCAACTCAATATGAAAAGAAAATAGCTAAAAAATGTATTGATCTATTAATAAAATCCAACCTTCGTTTTGTAGTTTCTATAGCTAAAAAATATCAAAACCAAGGCTTGAGCTTTAGTGATTTAATTAATGAAGGCAATATGGGCTTAATAAAAGGAATCTGTAGATTTGATGAACGAAAAGGATACAAATGCATTTCATATTGCGTTTGGTGGATTAGACAATCGATATTACAAGCTATTTCGGAACAATCTCGTGGAATACGGTGCCCAACAAATAAGATAGCATTTTATAATAAAGTCAATAAATTCATTTTAAAATTCGAACAAAACTTCCAAATAAAACCCACTATAAAAGAAATAAGCGACACCTTAAAATGTACAGAAAAAGAAGTAGATGAAGCACTACTCAACTCATATAAACTCCCTTCTTTAGATGCTCCCTTGAATGAAGGCGAAGAACCAGTTAACTTGTATGAAATTTTCCAAAATGAAAATTGTGAAAATGCAGAAGAAAAATTAGAATTTGATTCTCTTAAAGAAGAAATCCAATCAGTTTTAAACACTCTACCCGAGAGAGAAGCTAAAATTATTAAACTTCATTTTGGTCTAGGCTGTTACCCTCATTCTTTAGAAGAAATAGCTAAAATCTTAAAATTAACTCGCGAAAGATGTAGACAAATCGAAATCCATACTTTAAAAAGACTAAGACATACTTCTAAAATTAGGAAATTAATTTCTTTCTTATATTAAAAGTAAAGAGAAAAAAAATGAAAGCAATAAGTTTTAGAGAAGCAATTAAAGAAGCTATGAGTGAAGAAATGAGAAGAGACAAAAGTATTTATTTAATTGGAGAAGAAGTTGGTGAATATAATGGAGCCTATAAAGTTTCTAAAGGAATGTTAGCAGAATTTGGAAAAAACCGAGTGATTGATACTCCAATTTCAGAATTAGGTTTTACCGGGATAGGAATAGGTTCCGCCTTAAATGGCTGTCGTCCAATTATTGAATTTATGAGTTTCAACTTTTCATTAGTAGCTATAGATCAAATAATAAATCATGCTGCTAAAATCCGCCAAATGAGTGGAGGTCAATGGCAACTACCAATAGTCTTTCGAGGCCCTACAGGATTTGCTGGTCCATTAGGAGCTACCCATTCCCAAGCTTTAGAAACTTTGTATGCTCATTGTCCTGGACTAAAAGTAGTAGTTCCATCTAATGCCTATGATGCTAAAGGGCTTTTAAAATCAGCTATTAAAGATAATGATGTAATCATTTTCTTAGAATCAGAACACATGTATAGTGATCAAATGAAACTTCCAAATCTAGAATATTATTTACCATTAGGTAAATCTCTTATTAAAAAACAAGGGGCAGATCTCACCTTGGTGTCTTTTGGGAAAATTTTAAAACTGGCTTTTAAAGCCAGTAAAGAACTAGAAAAAGAAAATATTGATATTGAAATCATTGACTTACAAACAATAAGACCATTGGATTATAAAACAATCCTAAAATCAGTTAAAAAGACTAATCGACTGCTTATTCTAGAAGAAGCTTGGCCATTTTGTTCTATTTCATCTGAAATTACTTATTTAGTACAAAAATATGCTTTTGATTACTTAGATGCTCCAATCAAAAGAATTACTTTAGAAGATACTCCAGCCCCTTATGCCAAAAACTTAATTAAACTTTGGTACCCTAGTAAAACCGAAATAATTCATGCTGCTAAAAATTTACTCTATCTCAAGAGATAGTCTTTCTTTTAAACACTCTCCCTTTGTAATAAATCGTTTTATCAATTAAAAGTCCTCTATGATAAACATGAAATTGCTTACTAAGTTTATCTTTATATAGATTAATAATCTCGAGCTTTTTGCTATTTCTTCTTTTTCGGGTTTTAGATTTAGATTTTCTTTTTTTTGGATGTGCCATATCAAATCAATTTCCTACAGATTCGTAGGGATTTGAACCCCAACTAACAGAACCAAAATCTGCGGTGCTACCATTACACCACGAATCTTTCGACCTCTAAAGCTAAATGTTTTTTACAATATAAGTATATTTTATTATATATACTTTATTTACTCAATTCAATTTATGTCTCTTAGAATACGTCTCCAAAGAAAGGGAAAAACAAAACAACCGTTTTATTCCATTATAATAGCTAATTCCAATTCTCCTAGAGATGGAAAATTCATTGAAAAAATCGGCATTTACAATCCCATTAAAACTCCATATATGGTTGAAGTCAATGTGGAGAAAGCTATCTATTGGTTAGAAAAAGGTGCACAACCTACTAATACGGTTAAATCTGTTTTATATAAAACAGGAGTTTTTTCCAAAAAACCTTTTAAAAAAACTAATACTTGATAAAAATATTTAAGGGCCCATTCGTCTATTGGTTAGGACATCAGATTTTCATTCTGAAAAGAGGGGTTCAATTCCCCTATGGGCTATAAATAAGAAAGAATGGGTTCACATAAAACAATTACCAAAAAATATTTTTTGAAAACCACAAAAACTGCAATTAAAAAGAATAAATCAGTAAAAGATAAAAAAATAGCACAACTAAAATTTAGTTTCACTTCAGCCTTAATCGATAAATTAGCCCAAAAAAAAATTATACCTAAAAATAAAGCCAATAGATTAAAAAGAAAAATCCAGATTTATATCAATAAATTACCTTAGATTCTATATCTCCTTATAGGCTTCTATAATATCTCCTATTTTAATATTATTAATATTTTTAATATTTATTCCACATTCACAACCTTTTTTTACTAGATTTACATCTTTTTTAAAAGTTTTTAAAGAAGTCAATTTACCAATATAAAAACTTTGATTATCTCTTTTTAATTTTAGCTTTGAATTGATTACCATTTTACCTTCTAAAACGATACAACCTGCTACTATACCAAGTTTTCGGATAGTAAAAAAAGTTTTTATTTTTGCTCTCCCGTAAATTAACTCTGCTCTCTTTGAATTATTGCTCAAAAACTCCTTGAGCTTTTTATCAATTTTATATATTATATTATATAATTTAATAAGTATCTTCTTCTTATTAGCTATTTTTTGGGCTGCTGAAGAAATTTTAACTTTAAAACCAACTATCATAGCTTTGTACGTATCTGCTAGTAAAACATCCGATTCATTAATATTTCCTATGCTTTTATAAATTAAATTTATTTTTTTATTATTTAGAATAATTTTTTCTAAAACTTCAGTAAGAGCTTCTAGAGATCCGTTTAAATCTGCCTTAATTATTAAGTTTAGTTTTTCTGAGGGCTTAGTTTCGAATCTTAAATCTGGCTCTTTTTTTAAAAGATTTTTATAAGAAAATCTTTTTTGAAATTCTGTTTCCGTTTTATAGGAATGAAAGATATCTCCTGTTGCTGGGGCTCCATTAAGACCAAAAATTAAGACTGGTCGTGAAGGTCGAACATATTTCAGCTGATTACCTCTTTCGTCTAGTATTTTAATTACTTTACCAAAAATTTCTCCAACTAAGAGATAATCTCCTAAAGTTAAGATTCCATCTTTAATAATTATTGTAGCTGTATATCCATTTTCTTTATTTAAAGAGGATTCTATGATCGAACCGACAGCCTTCTCTTGAGAGGATTTTAAATCTAATAATTCAGCTTCTAAAATTATTTTTTCTATTAGTTTATCTATTCCAATGCCATATTTTGCAGATATTTCTTGTGATTGATAAGCCCCACCCCAGTCTTCAACTAAAAGATTTCTTTCTGCTAATTTTCTCCTTATTTTATCTATATCTGAATTTTTTTTATCTATTTTATTAAAAGCAAAGATAATAGGTATGCCAACCGCTTTGGCATTATTTATTGCTTCATTAGTATGTTGCATAATGTCTTCATCAATAGCTATTACTACTACAGCGAGATCCGTTATTTGAGTCCCCCTATATCTCATCGCCAGAAAAGCTTCATGTCCTGGAGTATCTATAAAAGTTAAACTATTATTTTTATTAATATTTACTTTATACACTCCTATGTTTTGAGTAATCCCACCATATTCTTCATAATTTACTTTGCTTCTTTTTATGTAGTCTAATAAAGAAGTTTTTCCATGGTCAACATGACCTAGAAGAATAATAACTGGATCTCTTGATATTCTGGCTTTATTGCGTCTTATTATTTGTTTATCTATCAATTCAACTTCATATCCCAAATCTGAAGCCACTAAAGTCAATAATTCATAATCTAATCGTTGATAAACAGATACTTTAATTCCTAAGGAACTACAAATCTTTATTATTTCCTCTTTTCGTACATTAGTTAATGAGGCTAAGTCTTTTATAGTTATTAAATTAAATATTCTTATTTTTTTTTTCATTTTTATTTATTTAATAAATAAAAAAATCTAAAACTTTAATTAAAGAATTATAAAATATATCAATTTCTTCAATAGTATTATATATTGCGAAACTTATCCGAATCGTTCCATTAAGTTTTAAGTAATCCATGATTGGTTGAGCACAATGTGTTCCAGTTCTAACAGCTATCCCATGATTATTTAATAATTTTCCCAAATCAAATGAATGTATATTTTCTATATTAAAAGATAAAATCTTGTTATAATTATAAATTTTAATTCCCTTTATATTACTTAAAATTTTAAGAGCATATTTCAGGAGTTTAGTTTCATAATTATTTATTTTTCGAATAGAATAATTGACAATAAAATTTAAAGCTTTATTAGTTCCAATTATTCCTGAAATGTTTGGTGTCCCAGCTTCTAGTTTAAAAGGAAGACCAGAAAATATAGTTTTTTTTAAAGTTACTTTTTCAATCATTCCCCCTCCACCTTGATAAGGAGGAAACTTATCAAGGAGTTTTTTTTTCCCATATAAAATACCTAATCCAGTAGGTCCATACATTTTATGGCTGGAAAATACATAAAAATCACACGCTAAATTTTGCACATCAATAGTGAGATGGGATATTGCTTGGGAACCATCAATTAAAACTAAAGAATTATACTTATGAGCAGTTTTAATCAGGGTTTTAATAGGATTAATAATTCCAAATGTGTTAGTAACATGACTAATAGAAATCAATTTTGTGTTTTTTGTAATTAATTTCTTAAAACTTCTAAGATTTAATTCGCCTTCTGAATTAACTGGAATTACTTTTAAAGTGGCCTGCTTCTTTTGGCTTAAAACTTGCCAAGGAATTATATTTGAATGATGTTCAGAATGTGATATAATAATATTATCGTATTTTTTAATTAATTTATAAATACAAAATGCTATTAAATTTATACTTTCTGTGGTTCCACTAGTAAAAATTATTTCTTCTCTAGATTTAGCATTAATAAAAGCTTTAATATTATTTCGACTTAATTCTAAACAATTAGTCGAAACTTGGCCTAAAAAATTAAAACTTCGTTTGACATTAGAATTAAAATTACAATAATACTTTGTTATTGCATTTATTACTTGAAAAGGTTTTTGAGTAGTTGCTGCATTATCAAAATATATTATATTTTTTTTTTTCAAAATTGGAAATTGCTTACGAATTGTTTTTATTTCTTCATAAGAAAACATGAGCCTGAAATTTTATTCATCTAATATTCTGTTTAAAGTAATCTCTAATATTATTTTTTAAAATATTTAAATTTACTAATTTTATTAGCTCGTTTGCAAAAATTAAAATAGCCAATTTTCTTGATTTTTTTTTTTCTATTCCTCTAGATCTAAAAAAAAATAGAGTTTTTTTCTCGAGTTTTCCTATATTTGTACCATGTGAACATTTTACTTTACTTGATGCAGTTTGAAATTCTGGTCGAGATAAAACTTTAGAAGAATTAGATAATAATAAATTGCTATTTATTTGTTTGGACTTAATATTATATAAATTCTCCTTAATTTTAAGTTTGCTTTTAAAAATTCCATAAGAATTTTTGCTAAAAATACCTTTATAATTCTGTAAACTAACAGAATTAGAAAATAAACTTTTAAGAAAGATATTATTATATATTTTACTTATCTTATTACTTTTCTTAAAAAAAGAAAGTCCATTAAAAAATGAGTGAGTGTCTGTTCCAACTTGAACACAATTAATATTATTAATAAGATTTCTTATATTTGATGAAAAAGTAAAGACTTTACAGACACTCTTCGAACTTTGCTTAATAAAAGTATTATCTATTAAATAAGTTTTTCGTAAATCATTTTCTAACTTAAAAAGTTCTATCTTGCTTTGATCTTTTGAAAAAATTTCTGTAAAAACATTGCTAAAAATGGAATTTTTGCTTGTTGAAATATGTCTTTCAATAATTTTTAACTTAGAATTTTTTCCAACTACGATAATATTCTTAAAATTAATTATACTAGATTTTTTAGGGGAATAAATATTTATTATTTCTATTGGGATCTTTAAATTAGTATTTTTTGGAATTTTTATAAATATGCCATCAGTTGTTAAAGAAATATTTATAGCAATGAAAGAGTTAGGAACAAACAAATTCTCTTTATAAAAAAGAGTATTACAAAAATATTTAGTAATTTGTTTGTTTTTGTTAAATAAGCAATTATTTAATGAATCAAATTTTATATATTTTTTTAATTTACATAAATTAGATAATTTGGAGTTCAAAAAACCATTGATAAAATAAAGTGAAATAAATTTATTATTAAATGATAATTTTTTTAAAAGAGAAGATTCTATCTCGTTATTTCTATTGGGTAGATCAAAGTCAGCATTTAAAACAGACTTAAAACAAGTTTTCTTTAATTCGGTAAAACCGATTTTCTTAAAACAAACAATTGACTTAGTAATAATATTTTCAAGATATTTATTAGGGCTTTTTTCTTTGTTTTTTAATAAAAACAAAATTTTTTCCTTTAAAGTCATTTCTTTAAACCTTCATAACCATATTTTTCTATTTTTAGAGCTAAATTTTTAGAACCAGATTTAATAATCTGGCCTTTATATAAAATATGTATTTTATCTGGTTTTATAAATTTTAAAATTCTATTATAATGAGTAATAATTAAAATTGAGGCTTTTTTCTTCTTTAATCTCAAAATACCATTAGCAATAATTTTAAGAGCATCCAAATCTAACCCAGAATCAATTTCGTCTAAAATTGCAAATTTAGGTTCTATCATTCCCATTTGAAAAATTTCACAACGCTTTTTTTCCCCTCCAGAAAATCCAAAATTCATATATCGTGATAAAAAAGCTTTCTTAAAACCAAGCATTTTAGAAACTTTGTAAACTTTTTTAAGAAAATCTTTAGAAGAAATTTCTTTCAAATTTTTACTTTTTCTAATTTCGTTTATTGAATATTTAATAAAATTTAGAATTGATATTCCAGGGATTTCTATAGGATCTTGAAAAGATAAAAAAATACCTCGCTGTGCAATTTCTTCAGGAGATAAGTAAGTTATATTTTTTTTTTCAAATAAAATTTTCCCTTTTAAAATAGAAAATTCTTTTTTCCCAGCTATAATAGCAGACAAAGTACTTTTTCCAGAGCCATTTGGCCCCATAAGTACATGAACTTCATTATAATTAATATTTAAATTAATATTATTTAATATTATTTTATTATTTATTGAAGCTGATAAATCGATAATTTTTAACAACATTAAAAAAATTGAAGTTTTCTATTTTATAAAAACTTATCCAATAGAATTTTCTATAGTTAAATCTAATAATTTTCTGGCCTCTAACGCAAACTCTAAAGGCAATTTATTAATTATTTCTCTGCTATATCCGTTAACTATTAACTGTAAAGCTTTTTCCTTTCTTATTCCACGTTGATTGCAATAAAAGATTTTAGACCTTTCAATCAAAGAAATTATAGCTTCATGTTCAACTTGAGATGCAGAATTTTCGACTTGTATATCTGGTATAGTATAAGTTTTGCATTGAGTACCAAATAATAAAGAATCACATTGAGTATAATTTCTAGAATTTAAAGCAGAGTTTAAAATATTAACTAATCCCCTATAAGTTGTTTGAGAATTCCCAGTAGAAATAGCTTTAGAAATTATAATACTTTTTGAATTTTCTCCAATATGAATCATTTTAGTACCAGTATCAGCTTGTTGATAATTTTTTGTAATTGCTATTGAAAAAAAATTTCCTTTTGAATTTTTTCCTTTCAAAATACAGGCTGGATATTTCCAAGTGATAGCAGAGCCAGTTTCGATTTGAGTCCATGAAATTTTGGATTTATTTTCACATATACCTCTTTTGGTAACAAAATTAAAGATTCCACCAAGTCCTTTTTTAGTTCCTGGAAACCAGTTCTGAACAGTAGAATATTTAATTTCAGCACCATCCCTAGCAATTAATTCTACAACTGCAGCATGTAATTGATTTTCTTTTCTTTGAGGAGCTGTACAACCTTCTAAATAACTGACATATGAATTTTTATCTGCTATCAAAAGAGTTCTTTCAAACTGTCCTGTACCTGATTCATTAATTCTAAAATAAGTAGATAACTCAATCGGACATCGTATATTTTTGGGAATATAACAAAAAGAGCCATCAGAAAAGACTGAAGAATTTAAAGTAGAAAAAAAATTATCATTTATCGGAATTGCTTTACTCAGATATTTTTTAACTAATTTAGGATAGTATCTTATGGCTTTACTTATAGAACAAAATATTATGCCTTTTTCAAATAATAATTTTTTAAAATAAGTAGTTACAGAAACCGAATCAATTATTATTTCAATAATTTTTTTGTAAAGCTGAGATTTCTGAGTTTTATTATTTATGGGCAGTTTTAATTTCTTTAAAGTTTTTATTAATTCAGGATCAATTTTATTCTGTTTATAATTTTTTGGAGCTGAATAATATCTTAAATTCTGTAAATCAAGTTTTTTATATTTTACATTTCCCCATTTAGGTAGAGAGATTTGTTTTAATAATTTAAAAGCTCTTAATCTAAAATTTAATAACCACTTAGGTTCTTTATTTTTTTTTGAAATTTCAAAAATAATCTTTTTGTTAAGTCCTTTGGAAATCTTATCAGATTCAATTTTATAATTGAATCCATATTTATAATGATATAAAATATTTTTATTTTTTTTCTTCAATTTTTTTTCTAATAAATTATATTAATAATACATAACAGATGAGTATGAAATTCTATCTAGAAACTTATGGCTGTCAAATGAATATATATGATAGTGAAATAATATGTTCCATTCTGTTAAAATCAGGTTTTATTAAAACCTCTAATTTAAAAAAGGCTGATATAATATTATTAAATACCTGTTCTATACGTGAAAAACCAGAAAAAAAAATATTTAATCGTTTGATCAAAATAAAATGTTTTAAAAAAAAAAAGAAACAACTAAAACTTGGAATAGTAGGTTGTTTAGCGACACATTATAAAAAAAAACTATTTGAAAAATTCAAGTTTCTAGATTTAATAGTTGGTCCAGATTCTTATAAACAGCTGCCAGAAATTATTAATAAATTAAAAAATAATAAAAAAGAAATTGATGTAAGCTTAGCAAATAAAGAAAGATATACAAATATAATTCCTAAGGGAGTAAGAAATGGCATCTCAGCTTTTCTCTCAATAATGAGAGGATGTGATAATATGTGTACTTTTTGCATAGTACCTTATACTAGGGGTAGAGAAAAAAGCAGAAATCCTAATAGTATATTAAAAGAATGCAAACTACTCTATAAAAAAGGTTATAAAGAAATAATACTTTTAGGACAAAATGTAGATGCGTATTTTTGGAAAAAAATGAAATTTTTCCAACTATTAGAATTAATAGCCAAAACAGTTCCATTAATGAGAATTCGTTTCTTAACATCTTATCCTTCTAATATCACAAAAAATCTTTTAAAAGTTGTTAAGAAGTATACCAATATATGTAAGCATTTTCATCTCCCGCTGCAATCAGGTAGTACAAGAATTTTATCATTAATGAGGAGAAAATATACAGTTGAAGAATTTTTATTAATTATTAAAAGGATAAAAAAAATTATTCCTGATTGTTCAATTTCTAGTGATATAATGACAGGATTTTGCACTGAAACTCAAGCAGATCACAGAGAGACAATAAGAATTATGAATCTAATAAAATTTAATTTTTCCTTTATGTTTAAATATTCTTCTAGACAAGGTACTTATGCATATAGAAAATTAAAAGATAATGTCCCAAATAGTTTAAAAATAAGCAGATTAAATGAAATTATCAGGCTTCAAAAATCGCATTCCTTTTACCGATTAAAACAAAATATTGGGACAATCCAAGAAGTTTTGATAGAAGGAATATCAAAACAGGATGAAAAATATTATTATGGGAGAAATTATAAGAATGATATTATCGTTTTTACTAAAAATAAAAGTAAGATTGGTTCTTATAAAAAAGTAAAAATTCTCAAGTCTACTTTTACCACACTAATAGGAGAAATTCTCCCATAATTATTTAAATTATTTAAAATAATAGTTTTATAAACTCAAACTATAATTAAAAAAAAGAAAATATAGAATTTAGTAAAATTCAAACAAAAAATGGAAAATATAATACCTATTTCAGAAAGAATATTAATAAAACCATTAAAAGCAGAAAATAAAACAAAATCAGGAATAATTATCCCAGAAAATGCTAAAGAAAATCCCCAAGAAGGAATTATTTTAGCAGTAGGAAAAGAGGTAAAAAACCCTCTCCTAAAAGTTGGAGAAAAAGTATTATTTAAAAAATATTCAGGTACTAAAATTAATTATAAGCAAAAAAAATACTTAATTCTCCATCAAACTGATATACTAGCAATAATAAATTAAAAAATGGCAAAAGAAATAAAATTTGATGCTGTAGCAAGAAATAAATTAAAACAAGGAGTTGATACACTTGCTAATGCAGTAAAAGTAACATTAGGTCCAAAAGGAAGAAATGTCATTTTACAAAAAGCTTTTGGTAATCCTCAAATAACTAAAGATGGTGTCACCGTAGCTAAAGAAATAGAATTAGCAGACGCAATAGAAAACTTAGGAGCACAAATGCTAAAAGAAGTAGCTTCGAAAACTAATGACATAGCTGGGGATGGAACTACTACAGCAACTGTATTAGCTCAAGCAATAGTAAGAGAAGGTTTAAAGAATGTCGCCGCGGGTGCTAATCCCATGGATTTAAAAAGAGGAATAGAAAAAGCAGTAGAAACAGTAGTTTTAAATTTAAAAAAACAATCCCAAGCAATTGGAGATAGCAAAAAAAAAATAAAACAAATAGCTTCGATTTCTGCTAATAATGATGAAGAAATTGGGAAATTAATAGCTATAGCTTTTGAAAAAGTAGGGAAAGAAGGAGTTATAACAGTAGAAGAAGCCAAAGGAATTGAGACTAAGGTTGAGATTGTTGAAGGTATGCAATTTGATAGAGGCTTTCAATCTCCTTATTTTGTAACCAATATGGAAAAAATGATCACAGAACTTGATACCCCTTATATTTTACTAGCAGATAAGAAAATTTCAACCATGAAAGAAGTCATTCCAGTATTAGAAAAAATTTCTAAAACTAATAAATCCTTATTACTTATTACCGATGAAGTAGAAGGTGAAGCTTTAACTACATTAGTAATTAATAAACTTAGAGGAACTTTAAAGGTTGTTGCAGTTAAAGCACCAGGATTTGGGGAAAGAAAAAAAGCTATTTTGGAAGATATCGCTATCTTAACTGGAGGTACTGTTTTGTCTGAGGAAACTGGGAATCATTTAGAAAAAATTAGAATGAAACATCTAGGAAAAGCAGAGAAAATTACTGTAGATAAGGATAATACCACAATAGTTAATGGACAAGGAAATAAAACCAATATAAAAATACGCATAAATCAAATCAAATCACAAATCGAGGCTTCAACTTCAGATTATGATAAGGAGAAACTTCAAGAAAGATTAGCAAAATTAGCCGGGGGAGTAGCCGTCCTCTATGTTGGTGCCGCCACCGAAGTAGAAATGAAAGAAAAAAAAGATAGAGTAGAAGATGCTTTACATGCCACAAGAGCCGCAGTCGAAGAAGGAATAGTAACTGGTGGTGGGGTTGCCTTAGTTCGAGCTATTAACTCATTAAGCGAAGCCAAAGGAGAAAATATGGATCAAAATACTGGAATAAAAATAGTTGAGCGTTCTTTACAAGAACCTTTACGACAAATAGTTGCTAATTCAGGGGAAGAAGGTTCAGTAATTGTTGCTAAAGTAGCTGAAGGAAAAAATGATTATGGATACGATGCTAAAATAGGGGAATTTGGATTTCTTATTAAGAAAGGAATAATTGATCCTACTAAAGTTACTCGAGTAGCTTTAGAAAATGCGGCTTCAGTATCTGGAATGTTATTAACTACTGAATGTGTAATAACAGAAATAAAAAAAGAAGAAAATAATCTCCCTGAAAATACCACCCCAAATCTGGGGCCAAATCTGGGGGGAATGATGTAAACGCACCTTTTTACCTAAAAAGGGAATGAATCAAATTCATGCTGTTTTTTATTTTCTGTAATGTGTGCTATTTTCCAACCTTGAATCGAATTGAAAAATCTTGTTTCACCTGTTTTAGTAGTCCATTTTTTTCCTTTTAAATTAATAAATATCTTTATTTTGTCATCTTTTTTCAATGAATTTAATAATTTAGTTTTATCAAGAATAAATTCTATTATTAAAATTTGAGGATATTGTTCTGCTGTTTTGATAAGAAGTTCTCGTTTTTTAAACTTGTTTTTATAGACCTGCAAGTCGAAGATTTTTTTTACTGTCCCAATTATCTCCATAATAATTAATTTTAAATAATTAACTCCTATAAAAAAATGGAGTATATAATATATATACCTTTTTTTTAAATAAAAGAAATATAAAATGTTCCTAAATAAATGTTAAGAACTGTTAATCTAAAAAATAAAAAGGCTTTATATAATTTTATATTTCTCGAAAAATATATAGCAGGATTAAAATTATTAGGACACGAAGTCAAAGCTATTAAAAATAATAATGCTAATTTAAATAATAGCTTTTGCAAAGTCTTAAAAAAAGAAATTTTTCTTTTCAATTGCTATATAAAGCAACTTTCAACTTATAAAAATCGTAAAATTTTACTTCTTTTAAAAAAAAAAGAAATTATAAAAATTTCAGAATCTGTTAAAAAATTTTCGTTAAACATTATCCCTGAAAATATTTTTCTTAATAAAAAAGGATTAATAAAATTAGTAATACATTTAGCAAAAAGTAAAAAGAAATACGATAAAAGGGAACTTCTTAAAAAAAAAGACTTTGAAATATTATCAAAAAGAAAATCAGCTTCATTCTTATGATCTTACTTAGTGAGTTGTTAAAAACAACTCCTCTTCCCTTAAAATCAGAGTTCTTAATCACCCTAGTCCCAGACTCATACCCTGACTCTGACCAAGCTATCACGCCAAGTCAGGGTATTCTTAATTTAAGCTTACGTGGTGGAAGAGGTATACACACTACTTTGAGGGAGTAGTTTCTGCTGGTTCAAATCCAGTCGTGAGCATTTGTTGGGTTTTAAATTGATATTTTATGCCTTTTGATTTAATAGTTATTGGCAGTGGTCCGGCAGGATATACAGCAGCAATCAGAGCCGCCCAATTAGGTTTAAAAACTGCAATAATAGAAAAAAAAGAATTAGGAGGAGTATGTTTAAATTGGGGCTGCATTCCGACAAAGTCGTTATTGAAAAGTGCTAATTTATTCCAACTGTTTAAAACTTCGAAACAATTTGGAATAAAGGTTCAAAAGGTCCAATTAAAATTGGAAAAGATTTTAGATAGAAGTAGGAAAATAGTTGAGGAACTCCAAAAAGGAGTAGAATTTTTAATAAAAAAAAATGATATAAAATTAATATATGGTACTGCGAAAATATGCAAAGAAAATACAATTACTGTAAAGAATAAAAACAATATAAAAAAATATCAATTTGCTAATTTAGTAATAGCTACTGGTGCCAAACCTAAAAAATTAGATTTTCCTAAAAGCCCCAATTTAGTAAATTATAAAGGGGCAATGTCAATAAGAGAAATCCCCAAGAATATTTTAATTCTTGGTTCAGGTGCTATTGGCTTAGAATTTGCTTCTTTTTATAACGTTATTGGATCCAATGTAATAATAGTAGAAAAAAATGCCCACATTTTACCTAATGCTGAGAGAGAAATCTCTCTCGAGATTAGCAAAACTTTTAAAACTAAAGGAATAAAGATATTAACTAATTCAGTAATAACAGATATTAAATCATTAAAATACCAAAAAACCAAAATAGAAATAAAGAATATTAAAACGAACTCATATCTAAACCTAAAGGTAGATTACCTTATTTCTGCTATTGGGATAGCTCCAGCTACCCATAATTTAGGCTTAGAAAATGTAGGCATAAAATTGACTAAAAATGGACATATTAAAGTTAATGAATATTATGAAACTAATATAAAAAATTATTATGCAATAGGTGACGTAATCCCTGGATTTTCATTAGCCCATGTTGCCTCTCAAGAAGCAAAACTTTGTGTAGAAAAAATGATGGGATTAAATCCTAAAAAATTAAACTACAATAATATACCTATGTGTATTTATACTAATCCTGAGATAGCCTTTGTAGGCTACTCTGAGAAAGCCGCATTAGAAAAAGGCTTTGAAATTAAAGTAGGTAAGTTTCCTTTTTCTGCTTTAGGGAAGGCAAAAATTAATGGAGAAACAGAAGGATTTATTAAAGTCATATTTGATAAAAAATATGGGGAATGGTTAGGATGTCATATGATTGGAAAAGGTGTAACCGAACTAATTCCAGAAGTAATAATCGCAAGAAACTTGGAAACTACGCCGATTGATGTATTAGAAAGTACTCATCCTCATCCTTCAATTAATGAAGCTATAGTTGAGGCTATCGAAAATGCTTATGGAAAAAGTATACATATTTAAAAAATGTCATCAAACTTTTTAGATTATTTAAAAATATTTTGTAAAAGTGGAGATGGAGGATCCGGTAAAATACATTTTGTTAAAAACAGAAGATCTAAAAGGAGTCTTCCAGATGGTGGCAATGGTGGCAATGGTGGCAATATTATTATAAAAGGAAATAAACGACTCAAATCTCTTAATACTTTAAAACATAATATTGCAGAAACTGGTGCAATAGGTGGTTATAATTGTAAAAATGGTTCCAATGGAAAAGATTTCTTAATTGAAGTTCCTTTAGGAACCACCATAAAAGATATTAATAACAATATCTTATTAAATATTCATAAACATAAAAAACCCAAAGTTTTATTTAAAGGTGGAAAAGGAGGGAAAGGAAATTCTTATTCCCACTTTAGAAGTTCCCTGGATTTAAAAGGTTCTCCTGGTAAATCTAACTGGCTAATCTTAGAATTCATAATTTATGCTGAGGTTGGTATAATTGGATTTCCAAATTCTGGGAAATCCACTTTAATTTCTAAACTAGCTGCTCTTAAGCATGAGATCAATGATTATCCTTTTACTACTACTCTCCCTAATCTAGGGATAGTAAAGTACAATAAATGGTATACTTTTATTATTTTGGAATTCCCTGGTCTCGTTAAAGGTTCTAATATTGGAAAAGGTTTAGGAATTAAGTTTTTAAAACATACTAAATATAATAAAGTTATTCTAATTATTCTTTCAGTTGAGAGTCATAACCTGCTTCAGGAATATAATATAATTATTAAAGAATTTAAGAATTACGATAATAGTCTATTATTAAAACAAAAAATTATTCTTATTTCTAAAGCTGATATTCTAAGTTTTAAAAAAATTATTCTTCATAAATTCCCAACACAAGAAAAAACTTTTTTTCTTTCTTTTTTTAAGCCTAAAGAAATTAAAAATATAAAACAGGTTTTATATAATCACCTAAAATTAAAATCTTAATCTATAGAATATTTAAGAAATTGTTTATATCTCGCTTTAATCAAATTATTTCTTCTTTTTTGTGAAGGTTTAATATATTCTTGGTGCTTTTTTACTGCTTTTATTAAATCTGATTTCTCAATTTTTTTTCTATACCTTTTTAATACTTTATCTATATCTTCCCCTTTTTTGTATTTCAAAATCAATTTCATTTTTTGTTTTAGCATATTTTATTTTGATCTAAATACTTTTTTAAAAAAATATTTATGTTACCATTTAATACTGATTTGACATCAGTTGTTTCATAATTCGTCCTAATGTCTTTTACTAGTTTATAAGGATGCATAATATAATTTCTTATTTGTGCCCCCCATTGAGATTTCTTTTTTTCTAGATTATATCTTTGGGAATTAATTTCGAGAGAAAATAATTTCTCTTTTAGTAAACGTAAGGCTTTAATTTTGTTATTGTATTGAGAACGAGTTTCCATATTTACTATGATTATATTGGTGGGTTTATGAATCAGTCTTACCCCAGTTTCTACTTTATTAACATTTTGCCCTCCAGATCCCTTTGATCTAAAAGTTTCCCATTTAATGTCTGCTTCTTTAATAGATATTTTAATTTCTTTCTTTATTAAAGGATAGATGTAGACTGAAGCAAAACTAGTGTGTCTTTTAGATTTCTTTTTATAAGGAGATAACCTCACTAATCTATGGATTCCATTTTCACCTTTTAAATATCCAAAAGCATACATTCCTTGAATTTTAAAAGTAATCGTTTTAAACCCTCCTAATTCTCCTGGTAAAAACTCCACCGTTTTAATTTTAAAATTATTTTTTTCGGCCCACATAGTGTACATTCTATGTAATAAAAATACCCAATCACAACTTTCATTCCCTCCTGGACCTGATGATATTTGTATA
This sequence comes from Candidatus Karelsulcia muelleri, assembly GCF_016888765.1. Taxonomy (GTDB): domain Bacteria; phylum Bacteroidota; class Bacteroidia; order Flavobacteriales; family Blattabacteriaceae; genus Karelsulcia; species Karelsulcia muelleri_F. The sequence goes on along the minus strand of NZ_CP069423.1, from coordinate 93,724 downwards.
ATGGCTCCTAAGCTATCTTCTTTTTTAAATAACAAATTTTCTAATTCTAAATTAAATAATGTCTTGTCAATCGTTTTAATAATAGGTTTCATTTTCTCTCTCTCCTGAATTTAAACTCTTGCTTAAAGGAAGCAATTAATATAATTATCTTAATTATAAGAATAATCAGACCCATTATAATAAAACCATGCCGTTTTTTCCTAACAATAAATTAAAAAAAAAAGAGCTTATAAAGAAAAAAACAATAGTAAATAAAATATTTCGTAATGGAAAAAAAATAGAAAATAATTTATTGAAGGTAGCCTACCTAGAAACTGCTACGGCTACTTCTAATTATACTGCTAAGAATTATTTTAAAGTAAAAATAGCTTTCTTCGTCTCCAAACACACAATTATAAAATCTTATCAAAGAAATAGAATAAAAAGATTAATGAGAAGGTCTTATCAATTGAATAAAAAAATAATTCCTTTTAAAATAAAAAAAAGATATTATATTATATTCATGTATTTTAAAAAAACACTACATAATTTTTATGAACTAAAAAAATGTTTTGAACATATAATACAAAAAATATTTTTTAAGTAAAAACAGTATACTAGCAGTAGCCTTACTAACATTTAGAGAATATATATCATATGCTTCATCAAACAATACCTTAGATAGCTGTCTTTGCCTTAAAAGCGACTAAAATTTACTTCCACTAAAAATAACTTAGTGGATAATTATCTTTTATACTTGATTTTTATTTTCTTCAAAATTGAACTAAATAAGAAGTCTCCAACTTCACTAGTTGTGCAAGGCTTTTTAGGATTTAGATCTTGAGTAGTAATTCCTAAATTGATTGATTCATTTACTGCCCTATTGATCAAAAAACTTTCTTTTTTTAAACCAAAATTTTCTAACATTAAAGAAACTGAAAGAATAGATCCCAGTGGATTAGCAATATTTTTTCCTTTTGCTTGTGGAAAGGAACCATGAATCGGTTCATATAATGAATAATGAGCTCCAAAAGATACAGAAGGCAATAAACCTAATGAACCTGTTATAACACTAGCTTCATCCGATAAAATATCACCAAACATGTTATCAGTTAGTAAAATATCAAACTGTCTAGGTTTTAAAACTATTTGCATACAGGCATTATCAATAAAAATATAATCTACTTTAATATCTTGGTTCTTTTGAGCTATTTCTTTGACTGTTTCTCTCCATAATCTTGAAGTTTCTAAGACATTGGCTTTATCTACTAAAGTAATTTTTTTCTTGCGTTGTCTAGCAGTTTCAAAGGCTTTAATAGCTATTTTTTTTATTAGAACTTTATGATAAGTACATATATCATATGCTTCATCTTGGGATCTCCATTTTTTTCCAAAATATATTCCACTTGTTAATTCTCTAAAAATAACAAAATTTACGTTTTTTATAAAGGATTGTTTAATTGGAGAAACTTTTAATAGTTTCTTATAAGTTTTTATCGGTCTCATATTACAAAATAATCCTAAATGTTTTCTTAATTCTAAAAGACCTTGTTCAGGTCGAATCTTTATTTGAGGGTCATTATCATATAATGGATCACCTACTGCTCCCAATAAGATAGTATCAGAACTTTTACAAAGATTTATAGTTTCTTGAGTAAGTGGTAAGCCGTTTGTTTTAATTGACTCTGCACCTATCAAACCATTTGATATAATAAATTTATGTCCAAATTTTAAACTTATTGCTTTTAAAACTTTTAATGATTGAACCAAAATTTCTGGTCCTATTCCATCTCCTGGAAGGATTGCAAGTTTCATTACCATAATTCTAACTTAGGCTTTGGGATTAATATAATCTTTATTTATAAAATAGGGTTTGTTCAAATTTAATTATTTTATTTTTTAATTTAAGTAAAAACTCTATATCATCATATCCTTTAAGAAAACATTTTTTTTTATAAGAATTTATTTTAAATTTTAATTTTCTTCTTTTAAATTCTATATATTGTTTTTTTAAATTAAGTTTTAATTTACTATTAGGGAATTTGAAGATATGATTCAATAAAGAATTAACAATATCTTTTTTAAGTTCTATGACTAATAAACCATTATTTAACGCATTTTGTTTAAAAATATCAGCAAAATAATTTGATATTATTGCTTTAATTCCATAATCCATAATTGCCCAGACTGCATGCTCGCGACTTGAACCACACCCAAAATTTTTCCCTGTAATTAAAATTTCTCCAGTATATTTGGGATTATTTAATATAAAGTTTTTTTTTTTTCCATTTTTATAGTACCGCCAGTCTCTAAATAAATTTTTGCATAAATTTAATCTAGAGGAAAGTTTCAAAAATCTAGCTGGAATAATTTGATCAGTATCAATATTATCTATATCTAATGGAAGACATTGACTAATTATGGTCTTAAATCTCTCCATATTTTTTAAGATATTTTTTAATACTTACTATTTTACCTTTTAAAGCAGTAATAGCTGCTACTAAGGGACTTGTCAATAACGTACGGGACCCCTTGCCCTGACGTCCTTCAAAATTACGATTTGAGGTCGAAACACAATATTCTCCAGAAGGTATTTTATCTTCATTCATGCCTAAACAAGCCGAACATCCAGGTTGACGTAAATCAAAACCCGACTCTTTTAATATAAGATCTATTTTTTCTTTAATTAATTGTTTAAAGACTTGTGTGGATCCTGGGACTATCATTGCCTGTACATTTTTAGCAACTTTTTTTCCTTTTACTAGTTTTGATACTAACCTTAGATCATCCATTCTAGAATTGGTACAACTACCAATAAAAACATAATTAATAGTTTTTCCTATTAAATATTCTCCGGGTTTAAATCCCATATATTTTAACGACTTCTTAAAAGAAGTGTCAGAGTTTTTTGGGATACAATCATCTATTTTTAGACACATATTTGGAGACGTACCATATGTTATCATCGGTTCTATCTTCGAGACATCAAATTCATATTCTTTATCAAAATGAGCTGTTTTATCTGTTTTCAAAGTTTTCCAAAATAATTTAGCTGCTAATAAATTATCTCTTTTCGGAGTGAAGGCTCTATCTTTTAGATAATTATAAGTAGTTTTGTCTGGTGCTATTATTCCTCCTCTTGCCCCCATCTCAATACTCATATTACAAATAGTCATTCTGCCATCCATCTTCATCTCATCAATTACTGGACCTGAATATTCAACAAAGTATCCAGTTGCTCCTCCAGTACCTAATTTCGAGATTATATATAATATTATATCTTTTGGTGTCACTCCTAATTGTAAGTTACCTTTTAGAATAATTCGCATTTTTTTAGGCTTATTAAGCAATAAGCATTGAGAAGCCATTCCCATAGCTACTTGACTAGTCCCAATTCCAAAAGCCAGGCACCCTAAAGCCCCATGAGTTGAAGTATGACTATCCCCACATACTATAGTCATTCCGGGTAAAGTAATTCCTAATTCTGGTCCTATTACATGGACAATGCCTTGATATTTATGTCCTAAACCAAAAAATTTAATTCCGTTTTTTAGGCAATTTTTTTTAAGTAAATTTATTTGTAACCTAGATAAAGCATTTTTAATTGGTAAATGTTGATTTTTAGTAGGAACATTATGATCGGCAGTTGCAATAATTTTTTCTGGCCTGAAGATTGGAATGTTTCTTTTTTCTAAGGTTTCAAAAGCTTGTGGACTAGTTACTTCATGAATAAATTGTTTATCTAAATAGAGAATATCTGTTTTTTTATTTATTGTATCTATTACATGTGAATTCCATATTTTCTCAAAAAGTGTCAGTGCCATCTCAATTTCTTACACTCTTTATAATTTGTTTCAAGTTTTCATCATAAATTTCTTTTTTTTTATCCGCATATATTAAAAATATTTGATATATTGTATCAATTTGATATTTTGTAAATACATACCCTATTTTTTTATATCTATATATTAACGCAGATCGTCCACTCCGTGCAGTTAATACTAGGGAAGATGTTTTATATCCAACTTCCTTAGGATTTATAATTTCATATGTGTCCCTATGCTTTAGCATTCCATCTTGATGAATCCCAGAAGAATGAGAGAAGGCATTTTTTCCTATTATCGCTTTATTTGGGGGGACAAACATTCCAGTATATTGGGAAACCAATTTACTAATCGGATATAACATTTTGGTATTAATATTAGTAAAAAAATTTAATTCTTTCTTTTTTTTTAAGATCATTACTATCTCTTCTAATGGAGTATTACCGGCTCTTTCCCCAATTCCATTTATAGTGCATTCTACTTGTCGGGCACCATTTTTAATACCTGCTATTGAGTTTGCAGTTGCTAATCCAAAATCATCATGACAATGAGTTGAGAGTGTTACTTGGTCTATATTCGGTACATTCTCTCTTAAAAATTTTATTTTTTTCCCATATTCTTCTGGTAAACAATATCCAGTAGTATCTGGTAAATTAATAACTGTTGCTCCGGCTTGGATAACTTTTTCACAAACTTTTGCTAAAAACAAGTTTTCGGTTCTACCAGCATCTTCGGCATAGAATTCTATATCTTCTACAAAGTTTTTGGCATACTTTACTGATTCATAAGCAATGTCTAATATCTTTTCTTCAGTGCTCTTAAATTTATGTTTTATATGAGACTCAGAAGTACCTATTCCAGTCTGAATTCTAGGACGTTTGGCATCTTTTAAGGCTAGTGCAGCTATTTCTATATCTTTTTTTTTAGCTCTTGTTAGGCCACATATTATAGTATTGGAAATATGTTTTGAAATTTCTCTAACTGATTGGAAATCTCCGGGACTAGAAATTGGAAAACCTGCTTCTATTATATCTACCCCTAAGAGTTCGAGCTTTTTAGCAATTATAATTTTTTCTTTTTCGTTTAGTTTGCAACCTGGTACTTGTTCTCCATCTCTTAATGTAGTATCAAAAATTCTTATTTTTTTAGGTTGCATTGATACTTGATACTTACTACTTGTCAACCTTCTCTCCTATTTTCTTATTTTTTTAGGTGGCATTTTTTGTGTATATTATTGCTTTTAAAATATTCTTATGCTTAAATTTATTCAAGAAATAGGATGGAGAGGTTTAATTAGTAATAAAACTAAGGGAACTTCAGAGATCTTTAAAAGAAAGGTTAACCTGTATTCAGGATTTGATCCCACTTCTTCTTCTTTGCATATTGGGAATTTAATTTCTATTATTCTTTCTATTCATTTTAAAAATTCTGGACATAATGTGTTGTTTTTACTTGGTACTAGTACTAGTTTAATTGGTGATCCATCTGGGAAAAAAGGGGAACGTAGTTTAATTAAAAGTGAAGAAAATTCTTTATATTCTAGAAAAATTAGAAAGCAATTATTTAAATTCTCAAAACAATTTCAAATACCAATTATTAATAATAATTGGAATAAAAAACTAAACTTTATTGAATTTTCTAGAGATATTGGAAAATACTTTTCTATTAATTATATGTTAAATAAAGATTCAGTTAAAAAAAGATTACGAAGTCTCTCTTTTACTGAATTTACTTATCAACTTTTACAAGCTTATGATTTTTATTATTTATACAAAAATAAAAACTGTGTTTTACAAATCGGTGGTTCTGATCAATGGGGTAATATTACTTGTGGTATTGATTTAATTAAAAAAAAACAAAAAACTCAAGTACATGGTTTGACTCATCCACTCCTTACTAAATCCGATGGCACAAAATTTGGCAAAACTGAAAATGGTGAAAATATTTGGCTTGACCCCAAATTAACTTCACCTTATAATTTTTATCAATTTTGGATTAATCTTTCAGATGTACAAGCTAAAAAATTAATAAAAATTTTTTCTTTTTCTAATAAAATCTCTATTTCTAAAATAATTACTTTACACGATCGAGCTCCATTTTTAAGGATTTTGCAAAAAAAAATAGCTAAAATTACTACTATTTTAGTACATAGTAAAAAAACTTTTACAGATATATATAATATCAACCAAATTTTATTTAATCCTAATCTTAATAACATGCTAACTTTTTTAAGCCAAAAAAAATTATTACTAATTAAAAAATATATTCCTTGTAAAAAAATTATATTAAATGACACAAAGTTTAAAATTTTGGATCTTTTGATTATTGATAACTTTATTTGTAAGTCCAAAACAGAAGCTTTAAGAAAAATTAATTCATTCCTTTTAAACATGAAGCCTTTCTTTAGTGATTATGTAATAACTAAAAAAGATTTTCTTCATAAGCATTTTATTCTTATAAAAAAAGGAAAAAAAAATTTTTACCTTTTATATTTTAAATATGAAGTATAACTTTAAAAAAATAGAAACAAAATGGCAAGAAATTTGGAATAAAAAGAAAATATATCTTACTAAAAACATTTTAAATAAAAAAAAATGTTATGTTTTAGATATGTTTCCATATCCTTCAGGATATGGATTACATGTTGGCCATATCTTGGGTTATACCGCAGCTGATGTCTATTCACGTTTCAAAAAAAGTCTTGGTTATAATGTTTTACATCCTATAGGATTTGATTCTTTTGGATTACCAACAGAGCAATTTGCTCTTAAGACTGGTAAATCTCCACAGAAAATTACTAAATTAAATATAACAAAATATAGGAAACAATTATTAAAATTAGGTTTTTCTTATGATTGGGACAGAACTATATATACTCATAAAAAAGAATATTTTAAATGGACACAATGGATTTTTCTTAAACTTTTTAATTCATGGTATGATAAAGAAAATGAACAGGCTAAAAATATTAATCAATTAATTAAAATTTTTAATAAGAATGGTAACTTAAACGTTATGGCTTATTCTAGCTTTAAGAAAAAATTTAATTCACTGCAATGGAAACATTTTAATGTTTCGGAAAAAGAAAGAATTTTACAAAACTATCGATTAGCTTTTCTTTCTAAAAGTTCAGTAAATTGGTGTCCAAAATTAGGTTCTGTACTTGCAAATGAAGAAATTGAAAACAAGCTTAGTAAAATTGGTGGTTATCCCGTTTTTAAAAAAAAAATGTTTCAATGGAGTCTTAGAATTAAGGCTTACTTAAAAAGACTCTTAAAAGACTTAAAATTGATAAAATGTACTAAGAAACTAAAATCTATTCAAAAAAAATGGATTGGTAAAACTCAGGGAATAAAGATAGTTTTTTTTCTATATAAAGATAAAAAAATCATCAATCAATTTGAAATTTTCACTACTAAACCATATTTAATTTTTGGGATTTCTTTCTTTTGTTTGCCTTTTGATAGTTCTCTAATTAAAAAATATACTAACAAAAGCTTGAGTCTAAATCATAAAAATCGAATAGGAATTTTTTCTGGATTCTATGCAGTTAACGACTTAAATAAAAATAAGATTCCTATATATTTTAGCAATTTTGTAAAAGATAAGTTTAATAAAACAATTATCCCTTGTATACCTGCTTGTAATTTTGAAAGCTTTTTCTTTGCTAAAAAATTTAAATTAAATATTCCAAGATTTATTCAAAATAAAAAAAACAAAACAATTTGTACAAATTATAATTTTTTAAATGGTATTGATATTAAACTAGCTAATATATTAATAGTTAAATATATGCTTAAAAACAAAATAGGCTTTATTTGTATAAAATATAAAATTAATAATGCTATTTTTTCTAGACAACGAGCTTGGGGAGAACCTATACCAATTTATTTTAAAAATAAAATCCCTCTGCCAATTTCTGAGAAATACCTACCTTTATCCTTTCCTAAGGTTAAAAAAAAAAGAAAAGATTTTTATTTTGCATGGAATAAAAAGAAAAAAAAAATTGTCTATACTTCTTTAATAGATAATAAAAAGATTTTAAAACTTGAGACTTGTACTATGCCTAGTTGGGCGGCTTCAAATTTCTATTTTTTAAGATATATGGATCCTAATAATTTATATTTGTTAGTCGATAAAAAAATAGAAAATTATTGGAGAAATGTTGATCTCTATATTGGTGGTATTGAACATGCTACCGGACATTTAATTTATTCTAGATTTATATACAAATTTTTATATGATCGTGGTTTGGTCAGTTCTAAAGAACCTTTTAGAAGAATTTTAAATCAAGGTATGATTTTAGCAAAATCTGCTATAATTTTTAAAAAAAAGAATAAATTTTTCTCTTATTTTTTAATAAAAGACAAGATAAAGAAATATCAGAAAATTTATATAGATATAAAATTAGTTAAAAATAATAATGAGGTTAATATTAATAAACTAAGAAAATGGCTGCCTGAATTCAAACATGCTAAATTTCTTTATGAAAAGAAAAAATTTTTTTGCTATCGTTTATTTGAAAAAATGTCTAAATCTAAATTTAATGTTATAAATCCTGATTCAATCTGCGAAGAATATGGAGCAGATACTCTGCGTTTATATGAAATGTTTCTTGGTCCACTAGAAAAATCTAAAATTTGGAATTTAAGATATATTAAAGGGGTTCACCTGTTTTTAAACAAATTTTGGAATCTATTTCATTCTAAAAATAAATTTATAATTGATGAAAGTAAATCTTCTTATAAAGAAAAAAGTATTTTGAATCTTTCAATTAGGAAAATTAAGAAAAGTTTAGAGTCACATCATTTTAATATTCCTATAAGTGAATTGATGATTTTATTAAATCAGCTCAAAGAAATTAAATGTAATAAACGGGAAATTTTAGAACCTTTTACCATCTTAATTGGTTTTTATGCTCCGCATATTTCAGAAGAAATTTGGGAAAAATTAGGTAATAAAAACTCTATATTTTTTGCTAATTTTCCTAAAATTAAGGAAAAATTTTTCTTAAAAAAAGATATTATTTATCCTATTACTTTAAATGGTAAATTAAAATTCAAACTTAATACTGAATTATCAGTAAATCCTATAAAACTTATTCAGAAAATTTTATGTAATAATAACTTTAATTTTTTGTTAATTAAAACTGTGTTTTTAGTTAAAAACAAAATTATTAATTTAGTATCTTAACAAAATTATTAGGTATCTTAGCTCAGCTTGGTTAGAGCAACGGACTGAAAATCCGTAGGCCCTGGTTCAAATCCGGGAGGTACCATTTATTTTTTGTATACAAAAAATAGTCCTAAGTTATACAAAAAGTTTTAAACAAAATCTTAAGATTAATTAAAAACAATAAATTAAATATGTTACCGATCTCTTTTATCAGAAAAAATAAAAATAAAGTCATTTTGGGATTAAAAAGGCGCAAATTTAGCAATTTAAAGATTATCGATTCTATTTTTAAATTAGAAAAAGAAAAAATAAAAAAAATACTTAAAAAAAAATCTTTACTTGCTAAACTGAAAAAAATTTCAATATTAATTGGTTCTAATATTAATAATAGGTATCTTATACCAAAAGCTACTGTTTATAAAAACAAACTGCAACTTTTATCTGCTCTGTTGAAAGTATTAGATAATAAAATATATCACTGCCTAATTACTTTACCTAATATTCCTTATAAAAAAGTTAATTCAAATAAAAATATTTTTATTTATCAAAATAAGAAATTATATTATAAAAAAAACTTAAGACCACATTGGGAATTAGGAAAAAAGTTTAAGCTGTTTAATCTTAATTTCGCCTCTAATATGGCTTGTAGTGGTTTTAACCTTTATCTTGATAAAGGAGCTAAGTTACAAAGATCCTTAATTCAATATTGTTTAGATCAAAATCTTAAAGCAGGATATATTGAATATGTTTTACCTTTTTTAGTAAATAAAAATTCTATTTTTGGTACTGGACAGCTGCCTGATAAAAAAAAGCAAATGTATTTTTTAGAAAAAGATAAATTATATTTGATTCCTACAGCTGAAATCCCTTTACTCAATGTTTTCAGACGTTCTCTTTTTAAAATTCTGGATTTACCTTTTAAAGCTACATCTTTTACTTCTTGTTTTAGAAGAGAAGCTGGGTCATATGGACGAAAAGTTAAATGTTTAAATAGATTACATCAGTTTGATAAAGTAGAAATAATAGAAATTAATTCGGATAAAAATTCTTATAAATCTTTTAATTACATGATAAGACATGTAAAAAACCTTTTATCTTCTTTAAATCTTCCTTTTCGTATTATTAGTATTTCAGCTAAAGCTTTAGGTTTTACTTCAGCTTTGACATATGATTTTGAAGTTTATTCTCCTGGACAAGAGAAATGGTTGGAAGTTAGTTCTGTTTCTAACTGTACCAATTTTCAAGCTCATAGAATGGGGATAAAATTCCTTAATAAGTATGGAAAAAAATCTTTTTGTCATACTTTAAATGGAAGTTCTTTAGCTATTCCACGTTTGTTTGCAGCTTTAATAGAAAATTATCAATTTAGCGATTATATTCAAATTCCTAAAGTTTTAATTCACTATTTTATGGATAATAAAATTTCTTTAAATTAATTATAATTACTTAGAATTAAATTCACACTATGTCTAAAGTTTGTCAAGTTACTCGGAAAAAAAATCTTTTTGGTAAAAAAATTTCACATTCTAATAAAAAAAGTAGGAGAATTTTTAAGGCTAATATTTTTAGAAAACGTCTTTTTATTCTTAATAAAAATAAATGGATTCCTAGTTTTATTTCTAATAAAGGGTTAAAAACACTTAATAAAAATTTCTTTAAATATAAGAACATTTCCTCATATGAGAAATAAAATAAATAGGATTAAAATTATTCTAGAATGTCTCGAACAAAAAAAAATTGGCATCAATGGTATATCTCGATATTTCACTACTAAAAACAGAATCAATACTCCTCGGAAATTGAATTTACGTAAATTTAATCCCTTTTTAAAGAGAGTTACTCTTCATAAAGAAATTTAATATGAAGACTAAAAAAAAAATAACTAGATTAATTCTTTTTTTTTATAAGAATGATAGATATCGCTTTCGCAATCTAATTATTCCTTCTGATAAAGTCTCTGATTATTTAATCAGGTAAACGACCGGGGTTGAACCGGCAACCTTTAGAACCACAATCTAATGCTCTAACCAGTTGAGCTACGTTTACCATTGTAGCACAATCTGATTATAAAAAAAATAAAACATCTAGGAAGATTTGTTAATTCACTTATATAAAATTCAAACTCATAATGTAGACATTATCTTTATCAAAAGATAAATTTGATATGGAATTATAGAATTATATTTTATGTTTTTTCTAAAAATTGGGTGTATTAATTCTAGTGAATTGGCATGCAGAGCGATAAAATTTGAATTTTTTATTATATGATTTATTATTTTTTTTTTGCATAATGGGATATTATCGCATAATATTTGATCCCCACCATATTTTTTATCATTAAATATTGGATTGCCTATTTTTTTTAAATGTACTCTTATTTGATGTGTTCTCCCAGTATAAAGTCGACATTTTAATACTGTTATATATTTTAATATTTCTATTACTTTAAAACTTGAAATACAAACTTTTCCTCTAAATTTGGAAATATCCATATTGTATTTTGTTTTTCTATTTCTTAGAATATTTGAGTATATAGTTATATTATTCTTTTCTATCTTTCCATTTACTAATGCGATATATTTTTTCTTAATTAAATTTAAAGTAAATTGTTTGGATATATTTTTTAATATTTTTTCATCAGTTACTACTATAATTAAACCACTTGTTTCTTTATCTATCCTATTACCTAAATAAGGCTTTTTTAGCTTGTTTTTTTCTAAAGTTTCTAAATAAAATTTTATACCATTTAGTATGGTACCTTTTGGATTGCTAGTTCCGGGATGAACTACTGAATTAAATGGCTTATTAATTATTAATAAGTATTCATCTTCGTATATAATATGAAGTTTTATATTCTCGCTTTTTAAGAAAAACTTGGGTGTCTTTATATAAAGATTATATATTTCTATTATATCTTTTTTATTCAATTTATAGTTTTTGTTAATAATTTGGGTTTTATTTATATATACATTTCCTAGTCTTATTATTTTCTGGATTATGGAGCGTGTATACATTATTGGTAAGGTTTCTATTAAGTAATTATCTAATCTTGTTTTATGTTTAACTCTAAAAAATTTATAATATTTTTTAATTATTTGCTTTTGCATAATATGTTTCGGATTGAAATATAAAGATATGAGATCTTTAAAGAGAAAGATAAAAATATGAGATATTTTTTAGAACTTTCATTTAATGGAAAGTATTTTAGTGGATGGCAAATACAAAAAAATCAAATTTCTATACAAGAAACTATCGAAAAATGTTTATCATTAATTTTAAGAAAAACAATTCCTATTGTAGGTGCAAGTCGTACTGATAGTGGTGTCAACGCATTGCAAATGTTTGCGCATTTTGATTATTTTAGGGTTTTAAAAAAGAAAACATTTTTAAAACAAATTAATTTTATATTACCTTCATATATACTAATTAAAAATCTTATTTCAGTTAAGCCTAAAGCTAATGCAAGATTTGATGTTATAAGTAGGCATTATCAATATCGTATAAATATTTATAAAGGACCTTTTAGTTCTAATTATTTTAATTTCCCATTTCTAAACCTTAATTTTGGCTTAATTAAAAAAGCGGTTTTCCTTTTAAAAAGGATTGAAGATTTCAGGAGTTTTGGGAAAGATATTAATTGTTTTAATAAATGTAAATTATATTCTTTAACTTGGAAAATTCGGAATAGAGTTATATATATTGATATAATAGCAAATAGATTTTTAAGAAATATGGTCAGGAGAATAATAGGAGTCTGTTTATATATAGGCATTAGAAAAATTAACCTCTTGGAGTTTTTTCTTTATGTTAAATCAAAAACAAGATTACTTGATTGTCCTTCAGTTCCTGCTAAAGGCCTTTATTTAGTAAGAATTATATATCCTAAAAACATATTTAATTTTTAATCCTTATATCCGGTTCCAGCTGGAATTTTATTCCCCAAAATAACATTTTCTTTTACACCTGTTAAATAATCTGTTTGTCTTTTTAGTGCTGATTCACTTAATATTTTTGTCGTTTCTTGAAAAGAAGCTGCTGATAAAAAGGATTGATTTTGTAAAGCGGATTTAGTAATCCCTTGTAATATTGGTTGTCCAATTGCTGGTAAGGTTTCTCTTGTTTTAAGATGTTTATATTTTAAGGTTTTATTTTCTATTTTTTCTCCTATGAGATATTTTTTAGAACTTGATATTATTATCTTATTATTCTTTATTTTGTTATTTTCTTTTTCTAATGTTTCTTTATCTATTATCTCACCTACTAATAATTCAGTATCTCCTGATTTTAGAATTTTAACTGTTTTAAGCATTTGACGTATTATTATTTCAAAATGTTTATCAGCTATTTTTACTCCTTCTAATATATAAATTTCTTGGATTTCGTTAATTAAATATTTTTGGAATGCATGTATTCCTTTAATTGTTAAAATTTCAGAAATGGCTATTTCTCCTTCTGATAATTGTGTCCCTGCTTTAACTTTATCCTTATTATTAACTAATATTTTTTTTTCTATATTTATCTTATATTTATGTTTGATTCCTTTTTTATATATTATAAATATATCTTGTTTTTTTCTTTTGATTCTACCAAAGTGAATCAATCCTCCTATTTCTGATATAATAGAAGAATTGAAAGGTTTTCTGGTTTCTAATAGTTCGGATACCCTTGGTAAACCTCCGGTTATATCTGTAGATTTATAAAATTTTCTTGGTATTTTTGCTATTAGTTTTCCTTGTTTGAGTCTATCTAAGTTTTTAACTAATATTTTGGATAAAGTCGGAAAAAGATATTTTTTTAAGTTTAAGTTTTTTTTATTTTTATTTATTAATATCATCGACGGAATTAAATTATTGTGTATATTTCTTTTTATTATTATTTCTTCTTTCCCTGTCTTATGGTTTGTTTTAATGTAATTTATTTCTTTATAGAAATTTTTTAAAATTACTTTACAGTTTGTTTCAGATATTATTGGATAATAATCTGGGTTCCATTTATAGATTATATCAGATTTTTTTATATTTTGATTATTTTTTAGAAACAGTTTACATCCATATGGAATATTGATTCGGATGATTTTATCCCCATAAAAATTAGAAATTATAATTTGAGCGTCTTTAGACACTACTATTTTGTAGTTTTTTCTTTTTATATATTTAATATTTCGGTATTTTATTTTCCCATCATAATTTGATAATATTTTATTCCTTTTATTCCTTTCATTCCTTTCATTCCTTTCAGCTATATTACCTGCAGTCCCTCCAATATGGAAAGTACGTAGAGTTAGTTGTGTTCCTGGTTCGCCAATAGATTGTGCAGCTAATATACCGACAGCAACTCCTTTTTGAACTAATGAGCCAGTTGAAAGATTTATTCCATAGCATTTTCTACATATTCCGTTTTTAGCTTGACAAGTTAGTGGGGAACGAACTTTGATTTTGTCTAAATTACTTTTTTTAATCAATTTAGCTATTTTATCATTTATTAATTCATCTTTTTTTATAATATATTTTCTGTTTTTTTTATCATATATGTTTTGTAAAGAAATTCTTCCTAAACATCTTTTATCTAATTTTACTACTATTTTATTATTTATTATTAATGGGGTAACATATATTCCTAACAAAGTTTTACAATCTTCTTCTTTTATTATTACATTTTGTGCTACATCTACTAATCGCCTTGTAAGATATCCAGCATCTGCTGTTTTTAATGCCGTATCAGCTAATCCTTTTCTAGCACCATGTGTGGATATAAAATATTCAAAATTAGATAAACCTTCTAGAAAATTGGAATAGATTGGATTTTCAATTATATTTTTACCTTCATCTATATTTTTTTGAGGTTTTGCCATTAAGCCTCTCATTCCTGCTATTTGTCTTATTTGTTCGATTGAACTTCTGGCTCCTGAATTTAGCATCATGTAAATCGGATTTAAGCCATTTTGACTATTTTTTAAGTAATTTATTATTTCTTTAGTTAGTTGATTATTTATTAAACTCCAAAACTTAATATTTTGTTTGTATCTAATATTATTATCCTCACTTTTATTATTAAGAATTTTATTGTTTTTAATAGCCTTTATTAAAAGCTTTGTTTTTAGATCTGGAATTATTAAGTCCTCTAAATTAAAGGAGAGTCCAGCTTGAAATGAGATTTCAAAACCAATTTCTTTTATTTTATCAAGAAATTTTATCGTTTCATAATTATTGGTTTTTAGTAAAATTGTTTTAATTATTTTGGATAATGAGGTTTTGGTTATTATTTTATTATAATAACCTACTTTTTTAGGTAGTAGTAGGTTAAATAATACTCGACCTACTGTCGTTGATATTATTTTCTTTTTAAGCCTTAATAATATTTTCCTATGTATATCTACTATCTTATTATTATAAGCTATTTGAACCTCTTTAGAACTTGAAAATAAAATTATATTTAGATTCTTTCTTTTAACTTCATTAGTTAAGTAATACAAACCTAAAAGCATATCTTGTGATGGTACTAATATAGCCTTGCCATTAGCTGGATTTAATATATTTTGGCTCGGGAATAGCAGTCTTTTCGCTTCTAAAATTGCTTTTTTTGAGAGTGGAATATGAACAGCCATTTGATCTCCATCAAAGTCAGCATTAAATCCAGCACATACTAAGGGGTGTAATTCTATAGCATTTACATCATTTATTTTGGGATAAAAGGCTTGAATTCCTAATTTATGCAAAGTAGGGGCACGATTTAATAATATCGGATATTTGTATATTAATTTATTTAATAATTTATAGGTTTGTATTTTGTTCTTAATTATTATTTCTTGTGCCTCTTTTAAGTTTTTTTTTTCTCCAATTTCTATAATGGTTTTTAATAAATATGGCCTAAATAATTCTATTAACATTTCTCTAGGTAATCCACATTCAGATAATTTTAATTTTGGTCCAGATATAATGACTGATCTCCCTGAATAATCGACTCTTTTTCCTAACAAATTAAACCTAAATCTTCCTAATTTTCCTTTTAAAGTATCTGATAAGGATTTAATTACTCTATTATTTTCACTTTTTAAAGGAATTATTTTTTTTGAATTATCAAACAATGAATCTACCGATTCTTGCAATAATCGCCTTTCATTACGAATTATAATTTGTGGTACTCGGATTGTAATAAATTTTTTTAATCTATTATTTCTTATAATTAGTCTTCTGTATAATTCATTCAAATCAGAAGTCGCAAATTTTCCATTATCAAGTTGTACTAAAGGTCTAATATCTGGGGGGATAACTGGTATAATTTTTAGTATTATATTTTTATATGATTTTTTCCCTTTTATCAAATCCCTAAGAGTTTTTAATTGATATTTAATATTTTTTTTTTTAAAATTTGATCTTAAAATTTTATTTTCTTCATTTAGATCTATTTTTAATTGTTTAATATTAATAATTTGAAATATTTTTTCAAAAGCTTGAGCCCCAGTTTTTATAATAGGTGGTTGATTTGGTTGTTTTCTTTTAATAATTTTTATAATTTTTTTGTAAATACGAGATCCAATCAAATCAAAATTTTTAATAAAAAATAATTGATCCTCTAAATCCCCTTTATCAAGTAATACATATTTTTCTGAATAAATAACTTTTTCTACTTCGTCAGTTTGCCAATTTAGTAAGTTAGCTAACTTATTAGGAAAACATCTAAAAAACCAGATATGGATTATTGGTGAGACTAAGGAAATATGACCTAATCTCTCTCTACGTACTTTGTTATTTGTTATTTTTACTCCACAAGTATTACAAACTACACCTTTATAGCGTTTATTTTTATATTTCCCACAATAACATTCATAATTCTTTGTTGGACCAAATATTCTTTCACAAAATAAGCCATCTGGTTCAGGTCTGTAAGTTCTGTAATTTATGGTTTCTGCTTTGACTACTTCCCCATAAGATTCTTTTAATATTTCTTCTGGAGATGCTATAGCAATTGATACTTTTTTTATCATTAGGTTTAAAAACTATTATTTACTTAGCTTTAAATTTAGACATAATCCTTTTAGTTCATTTTTTAAAACACTTAGAGCTGCTGGAGGATTTGGTTTAGGTAGTTTTAAACCTTTTACTATTGATTCATATGTTTTTATTCTACCTTTTATATCATCTGATTTGATAGTAAGTAATTCTTGTAATATATTGGAAGCTCCAAAAGCTTCTAAAGCCCAGACTTCCATTTCCCCAAAACGTTGTCCTCCATCTTGTGATTTTCCACCTAAAGGTTGTTGAGTGATTAAGGAATAAGGACCTATAGAACGTGAATGCAATTTATCATCTACCATATGTCCTAATTTTAACATATATAATATCCCAACTGTAGATGGGTTTTTAAATTTTTCTCCAGTTTCTCCATTATATAAATAAGTTTTACCTAAATTAGGCATTTTAGCTTTTTTTCCGTATATTAATAATTCTTTCATTGTGCCACCATTAAAAATAGGAGTTTTTAATCTGCTGTTTAGTTTATAACCTATATCTCCTGTTATGGTTTCATATATTTGCCCCAAATTCATTCTTGATGGTACTCCAAGAGGATTTAATACCATATCAATAATTGATCCATCGGCTAAATATGGCATATCTTCTGCTTTGGCTATTTTAGCTACTACTCCTTTATTTCCATGTCTACCTGACATTTTATCTCCTACTTTTAAATTTCTTTTCTCAGCTATATAAAGCTTTACTAATTTATAGACTCCAGGTGGAATTGGATCTCCACTAATTATATTTTGTTTCATTTGTAAATAAAGAGTTTTTAATCTGCTGTTTTCTGTTTTAAACTCATTTAAAACATTGGTTAAAATTATTGTTCTCAATTTTGGGCTTATTCTTATTTTTAAGAGCTTTCTTTTTATTATCTTTACCTTCTTTTTTAACAGACTTTTTATATAGTGTATTTGGTTTTTTAAGTATAATCTCCTGTTATTTTTTTTAAAAGAGAATATAGTTTGATTATTTTTTTTATCTCTTTTAAATATAGATCTTCTTATTACTATACCCTTAATCGAAGGACCAGCTCTTACAGATCTATCTTTTATATTCAAGTTT
The DNA here is from genome assembly GCF_016888765.1 of Candidatus Karelsulcia muelleri. Classification (GTDB taxonomy): domain Bacteria; phylum Bacteroidota; class Bacteroidia; order Flavobacteriales; family Blattabacteriaceae; genus Karelsulcia; species Karelsulcia muelleri_F. The sequence continues at coordinate 75,666 of NZ_CP069423.1, read as the reverse complement.
TTTTCTCCTAATATTGCTGTTAAGAATTTTTTTTCTGGTTTGATTTGAGTCTCAGGATTTTTAGAAATTTTTCCTACTATTATGCTTCCGGGAGTTATAAAAGTTCCAATTTTTACTATTCCTTTTTTATCTAAAGTTTTGATTTCTTTTTTAGATATATTTGGTATTTGATTGGTAAATTTATCTTTCCTTGATTTGGTTTTTCGTGCTTCTATTGTTAATTTTATAATTTTTATTGAGGTAAAGTAATCTTGTCTTATTATTTTTTCTGAAACCACAATAGCATCTTCAAAATTATATCCTTGAAATGGCATAAAGGCTACTTTTATATTTTTTCCTAGTGCTAATTCTCCTTTCTTAGTTGCAAAGCCTTCACTAATAACTTGTCCTTTTTTTATCTTATCACCAATTTTTACTATCGGATTTAATGTAAAACAAGTATTTTGATTAGTAGTTTTAAATTTTGGGAGTTTGTGTATTATTATATTATTTTTAAAAAATTTCTTTTTACTATTATTTTGTATAATTATTTTTTTACTATCCACATATTTCACTATTCCATTTCTTTTGGAATATATTATATTTCTAGTATATTTAATCATATCTTTTTCCATTCCAGTGGAAACAATAGGAAGATCTGGATTTAATAATGGAACTGCTTGTCGCATCATATTTGATCCCATTAAGGCTCTATTCGCATCATCATGTTCTAAATAAGGTATTAAAGATACTGAGATAGATGCAATTTGATTACAGGCTACATCCATAAAATCTATTTTTTCATTATTTATCATTTTATAATCTGAATTTATTCTACAAATTTTATTTTTGGATGAAGAAAAAAAATTGTTTTTGTATAATTGGCATATATTTTTTCCCATTTCTTCATCACTACTTAGATAAATTAATTTATTAATTATTTTACCTTTTTTTATTTTAAAATAAGGAGTAATTAAATTACCCATTGAATTGACTTTTCCAAATACACATAAAGATGATATAAGTCCTATATTGGGGCCTTCAGGCGTTTCTATTGGACATAATCTCCCATAATAAGAATAATTAATATCTCTTATTTCGTACCCAGCCCTTTCTCTATAAAGTCCACCTGTACCTAGATATGACAATCTTCTTTTATGTGTTAGTTCTGATAATGGATTCATTTGATCCATAAATTGTGACAATGGATTAGTTCCAAAATATGTATTTAATACATTGTTTAAATATTTGGCTTGGATTAATTTTTTGGGATTAACATTTTTTAAAATAGTCTTTATACTCGCATTTGTTTTTAGATTTGTTTTTAATTTTTCTTTTAAATAAGCTAATATTTTCGATATACCTAATGAATATTGTGCGTATAGTTGTTCCTCAATTGTATTAACAATTTTATTAGATAAATGTTCTAATTCATCTATTCCTTTTTTGGAATTATATAATGCCACTAAATTTTCAATTACAGCTAATATATCTTCGTATGTGAGTGTGAGTGTTAAGATTTTTTTAGGATAAAAATGTAATTTATTTAATTTAATTCTACCGAATTGGCTAAGTGAAAAATATTTAATCGAAAATATTAATTCAGTAATTAGTTTTTCTATTGAAAATTTATCTCTAGGATTTTTATTTTTTAATTGTTGGAATATATATACCAAGGCTTCTTCTTGCGAGTTGGTTGGATCCCTTTTTAAAGTATTATATATAAGTGAATATTCACTGGTATAATCTTGTTTTTGTTTTATTAAAACTTTTGTAAGTTGGTTTGTTTTTAATTTTTTAATTTTGTTTTTAGTAATTATAGTATTTCTATCTAATATTATAGAATTCCTTTCTAAAGTTAAAATTTCTCCTGATTTTTCATCAATGAAATCTTCAAACCAAAAGGTTAATACTTTACCAGCTAAGATTTTACCAAGAAGGGATTTTTCATTTTCTGTTTTTAAAGAAATAGTTTTAGATAATTTAAATAAATTTAAAATATCTTCATCATGACTATATCCTATAGCTCTTAAAAATGTAGTTAAGTAAATTTTTTTTTTGACATCTAAAATCACATTTAATAAATTCTTATTATCTGCAGTAATTTCAATCCAAATCCCTTTTTGAGGGATTATTTTTCCATAATAATATTTATATCCATTTGTAAGGGATGATTCACCAAAGAAAACACCTGGAGCTTTAATAATTTGAGCGACTATTACTCTTTCGTAACCATTAAAAATAAATGACCCATTTGGGGTCATGTAAGGAATATTACCTAGGAAAAAGGTTTTGGTAATTTTTTTATTATATAATTTTTTGTAAAAAAATAATTTAAATTTAGCTTTTAATGGTATACTATAAGTTAAGCCACGTTCTAAACAATATTCGGGAGAATGTATAGGTGTTGATAAATAATAACCTTGAAAGGAAAAATTCATATTTTTATAATTTTTAATTGTCAAATATTCCTTAAATATTCTAGTTAATCCATCATTTTTATATTTCTGTTTTTTTTTTTTATAATCATAAGATATAAATTTTTTAAATGATGATATTTGGAGATTTAAAAAATCTGGATAACTAATTCTTTTTTTAATTTTTTCAAAAGATATTATTTTACTAAAATTAGTCATATTAATTATTTTAATTCAGCTATAGCACCTATTTGTTCAAATTCTTTTATTAATAAATCAGCTTCTGTTTTGTTTAAATTCTTTTTTATGAGACTTGGAGCACTATCTACTAGATCTTTGGATTCTTTTAAGCCTTTTCCAGTTATATTTTTTATTAGTTTTATAGTAGCTAATTTAGAATTTCCACTTGATTTAAGATATAAATCAAAGCTTTTCTTTTTTATTTCTGTTTTTTCCTTTTTTTCCTTTTTTTTATTATTTATTTGTGTATGTACTGGAAATTCTTCTATGCCATATTTTTCTTTAAGAATCTTAGATAAATCATTGATTTCTAAGACTGTTAATTTGACTAATTCTTTTGCTAAGTCTTTAGTTTTCATTTTTATAAACTTTCTTCAGTTTTAATCTGAATATTAATATTGATATTTTCTTTAAAAATAGAAAATTTTTTGATATTAAAATTTTAATATTTTTTATTATTAGAGTTAATAATTCTTTTTTAGATTTAACATTTCTTAAATCTTTAAGTGATTTTTCCCCAAAATATAAATTATTTTCTGATAAGGCTAACTTAAAGATTTTTTTTAGAGATAATTTATCTTTTTTTATAAATTTTAATAATAATTCTGCTGGAGCTTTATTAAATTGAGACCACATTAAAGTAGTATTTTTTCTTATAAAAGGAATAATATCAAGCAGCTTAGAATTGTTGGTAAGTTCTATACTTTTTTTTAATAAAGTATTTGTTACAACTTTAATTTTTATTTTGTTTTTATTACTTTTTTTTCTTAAATAAGCTTGTTGTGAAGCCTTTAATCCTTTTATATTTAGAAAGTAAAAATTTAATGATTGGTTTAACAATAGATCCCTGAAATAAATAATAATTTTTTTTTTATTATTTGGTTTCATTTTTAACTTAATATATAATATAATATAATATAATCTAATCTAATCTAATCTAATATTTAATATATTAAATAACTAGTACCCATTGTACTTGATAAGTATATTTTTTTAATTAATTCACCTTTTAAGGTATGATTTTGTTTTAAATAGTTAATTAAAACTTGGATATTACTTATAAGCTGTTGATTAGTAAAATTTATTCTGCCGATAGAAGAATGAATAATACCATATCTATCTGATTTTAAGAAGATTTTCCCATTTCTAATTTCATTAATAATCTTTTGTGGGGAATTAGTTACAGTCCCTAAAACGGGATTGGGCATTAGTCCTTTAGGACCTAAAATCTGTCCTAATTGACTAACAAGTTGCATTGTTTTTGGAGTAGCTATTATGAGATCAAATTTAATAAATCTGTTTTTAATTTTGGAGATATATTTCTTATATCCAATTTTAAGATTATTTTCTTTGATATTATATAATTCTTTCCTTTTTTCTTTTTCAATTAAAGCTAAGATTTTATATTTCTTACCATTACCATAGGGTAAAGGAATGGCTGCTCTAATAGGGGTATTTTTATTTTTATAATCTATATTTAAGATTATATCAATATCAATTGAGAAATTTATTTTGTTTTTATTATTTTTTTTAATTTTATATAAAGCTTTTTTTATCGTTTTCTTCATCTTTTATTTCTATTCCTAAAGTTTTAGCAGTACCTATTACCATATTAATTGCAGGTTCTAATTTGAAACAATTCATATCTTTTATCTTTTCTTTGGCTATATTTTTTATAATTTTAGTAGAAATAACTCCTATTTTTTTTTTTTTGGATTCGTTTGAACCTTTCTTAAGATTTAAGTATCCTAATAATAAATAAGAGGTTGGGGGTTTTTTGAGCTTTATTTTAAAAGATTTATCTTCATTTATTTTGATCACTACTGGTATTAATTTCCCAATTTGATTTAAAGTTTTTTTATTATACTTTTTACAAAAGTCCATAATATTTATTCCTGCTGCTCCTAATATTGGACCTATTGGGGGGGAGGGATTTGCTAGACCTCCTTTTATATTTAATTTAATAATTTTAATCGGTTTTTTTTTCATATTAAATAATTTATCACGGATGGTAAGATTTGAACTTACGACCTTCGGTTTTGGAGACCGATGCTCTGACCAATTGAGCTACACCCGTTTCTTTTGTTATTCTAATATTTTAGTAATTTTTCCAGCTCCTACTGTATGACCTCCTTCTCTTATTGCAAATTTTAAACCTTCATTTAAGGCTACTGGTTGTAGTAATTCTACTTCTAATGTGAGATTATCTCCAGGCATTACCATTTCAATTTGATTTAAGAATTTCCCAGTAACATCAGTAGTTCTTAAATAAAATTGAGGTTTATAATTGTTATAGAATGGGGTATGTCTACCTCCTTCTTCTTTTTTTAAAATATATATCTCAGCTCTAAATTTTCTATGTATTGATACGGTACCAGGTTTTGCAATTACCATTCCTCTTCTTATATCTTTTTTTTCTATACTTCTTAACAAAAGGCCTACATTATCTCCTGCTTCTCCTTTGTCTAAAATTTTTCTAAACATTTCTACTCCTGTTACTATACTATTTATTTTCTTTTCACTAAAACCAATAATTTCAATTGAATCCCCAGTTTTAATTATACCAGATTCTACTCGTCCGGTTGCAACTGTGCCTCTTCCCGTTATTGTGAAAACATCTTCAATAGGCATTAAAAAGTCTTTTTCTATTTGTCTTTTTGGAAGCTTGATATGTTTATCTACTGCATTCATTAATTCTTCAATTTTAAGTTCCCATTTTTTAATTCCGTTTAATGCGCCTAAAGCAGATCCCTTGATAATTGGAATATTTTTACCATCATATTCATATTTAGATAATAAATCTCTGATTTCTAATTCTACTAATTCAACTAGTTCTTTATCTTCAACCATTTCTATTTTATTTAAAAATACTACTATATTAGGTACGCCAACCTGTCTAGCTAATAAGATATGTTCTCTAGTTTGTGGCATGGGACCATCTGTTGCTGATATTACTAATATGGCACCATCCATTTGAGCTGCACCTGTTACCATATTTTTAATATAATCCGCATGACCTGGACAATCTACGTGAGCATAATGTCTTAAAGTAGTTTCATATTCAACATGTGAAGTATTAATTGTTATTCCTCTTTCTTTTTCTTCGGGGGCATTATCTATAGCACTAAAAGCCTTAGCTTGTGCTAAACCTTTTTTAGATAAAACATTAGTTATAGCTGCTGTTAGTGTAGTTTTTCCATGATCAACATGTCCTATAGTTCCGATATTTAAATGTGGTTTTTCACGTTTAAATATTTCTTTTGCCATTAAATTTAATTAACTTTAATAGCCAATGACGGGACTTGAACCTGTTTCTACTTTCATACCAAGAAAGTACTCTACCAATTGAGTTACATTGGCTTTCAGCAAGCGGAAAACGGGATTTGAACCCGTGCTTTCAGCTTGGAAGGCTGATACTCTACCAATTAAGCTATTCCCGCAACTTGGGGTGAGTAGGATTTGAACCTACGAAGGATAATCCAGCAGATTTACAGTCTGATCTCGTTGTCCACTTGAGTATCACCCCCTTGTTAAAAGCCGGAAAAGGGATTCGAACCCTTGACTTCTTGATTACAAATCAAGTGCTCTAACCTACTGAGCTAGTCCGGCAACTATTATATATAATTATATTTTATATATAATTTCTCTTTCTCTTTAAGAAAGAGATTGTGTTTATATTTTGAATAAACTATATTAATAAAATATTTAGTATTAATAAAATAATACTTAATTTTATTTAATTTAAGAATATTATATAACTCTAAATATAAATCATATCTAGTATATAAAAAAAAGTTTTTAATTAGATTTTTCTTTATTAATTGAAATAAATGATATTTATTAATATTAAAAAATATTTTGTTTTCAAAGTAAAGAATATTATATTGAGAATATTTATCTTTTATAAGCAGAAAGAAATTATTATATAATTCTTTTAAAGCCGGTTTAAAATTAAAATATATTAGAGGAATATTAAGAGCATAAGAAATCCCTTTAGCAGTAGCTAAACCAAGTTTTAAACTAGTATATGATCCGGGACCATTATTAAAAGCAATAGCGTCTAAAAAAAGAAACTCTAAATTACAAATTGTTAATATTTTTCTTAGAAAGAAATGTAAGATATTAATATGTTGGAAATAGCAATTATAAAAATTAATATTTTTTAATAAAATATTTTTATAGCTTAAAGATAGAGAACAAATTGTAGTAGCCGTTTCTATTATCAAAATAAAAGCCATTTATATTAGAGATTTAACAGCTTGATACCTAATACGGTTTATTATAATTTGAAGAGCGTTATTTTTCTGATTGGAGAAAAAAGATTTTAAAATTTTATTTTTCAATAAGACAGAGCTATAATTAATAATATTAAGAGGTAAATTATTACTATAAATTTTTGTTAAAAAGAAAGTTAATGCTCTAATTATAATAGAATCACTATATGACAAAATAAAGAGATATTTTTTTTTATAAAAAAAAAATAACCATATTTTAGTTTGACAACCACTCAAAAGATTATTCTTATTAAGAAAAAAAGGAGAATAATTTATTTTTTTTCCAACGTAGATTAAATATTTAGAAATATTCTTTTTACTTTTTAGAGTAGAAAAAATATGTAAAATTTGTTTTTCTCGATGAATAAGAGAATGAGAATTCATTAATTTAAAATAATTTCTGTTTAAAGAATTAACATAGCATCTCCAAAATTATAAAATTTATATTTTTCCTTAATTGCTATATCATATGCCTTCATTAAAAATTCATAGCCCGTAAAAGCACATAATAAAGGAATTAAGGTAGATTTTGGTGGATGGAAATTAGTTAGTATAGAATTAACTATATTAAATTTATAATAAGGATAAATAAATTTATTAGTCCATTTTTTATTAGGATTCAAAGTATTATATGTAGAAACAGAGCTTTCTAAGGCTCGTAAAGTACTAGTACCAACTGCACAAACTTTTTGGTGCGATTTTAGACTAGAATTAATAAGTTTACAAGCTTTTATAGGAATATTAAAATATTCTTCTTTCATTCTATGTTTTTGAATGTCTTCAACAAGGATTTTTTCATAAGTATTAGTACCTAAGTGTAAAGTAATATAAGAAAAATTTACTCCTTGTAATTCCAGTTTTTTTAATAATAATTTAGAAAAATGTAAACCAGGAAAATGAGGAGATGTTGAACCTGCTTTTTTAGCATAGATAGTTTGCATCTTGGAAAGATCAAGAAAAGAATTTTTAAAATCTGTATATATATCAGCTTGTATTTTTCCTAAATGATTAATCTTTCTTTTAAATTCTTTATTAGGTAAGTCACTATGAAATTTTAAGATTCGTCCTTTAGAAATAGTATTATCATGTACTACTGCAAGCAGTTTTTCATTATTTTCATCTAAAAAAAAAAGTCTATTTCCAATTCTAATTTTACGTGCTGGTTGAACCAGAACTTCCCAAGATTTTTCTTTTTTGTTCACTTCTCTAAGTAAATAGACTTGAATATTGTCCCCAGTTTTTTCTTTTTTACCATATAATATAGATTTATACATCTTGGTATTATTAAATACTATAGTATCGCCATTAAAAAAATAATTATTAAAATTATATATATATTGGTGATCAATAGACATATTATCTCGATTTAAAACCATAAGTCGTGCCTCATTATCAAGTCTCGGTTTATTAGGAATTAGTTTTTTAGGGACTGTAAAATTAAAATCAGAATTTTTAAAATTAATTAAAAGATGTTTTGAAATATTATAACTATCTTTTTTAATTAAGCCAGTGTTAGACATAGTGTGGTTTTGATTCGTTACTTTTTTAAGTGTTAAAAAGTAAGTATATATTTAAATATAAAAATAAAGAATAATAAAAAATTAAAAGAATAATATAAGTTAACAACTACGAAGAGTTTGATCCTGGCTCAGGATGAACGCTAGCGGCGAACTTAACACATGCAAGTCGAGGGGCAGCAAGAAATAAGGTGACTTATTTTGTTGGCGACCGGCAAACGGGTGAGTAAAACATATGTAACCTACATTCTGCAGAGGAATAGTTCAAGGAAACTTGAAGTAATACCTCATAATACAAGTTTTTAAGAAGAAAACTTGTTAAAGTATTAACGGCATTAAATGGGCATATGTCTGATTAGCTAGTTGGTGTGGTAAAGGCTCACCAAGGCAATGATCAGTAGGGGGCCTGAGAGGGTGTACCTCCACATTGGTACTGAGACACGGACCAAACTTCTACGGAAGGCAGCAGTGAGGAATATTGGTCAATGGAGGCAACTCTGAACCAGTTACGTCGCGTGCAGGCAGAAGGCCAGAAAGGTTGTAAACTGCTTTTGTATATGAATAAAAACTTTTAGAAAGAATTGAAGGTAATATACGAATAAGTATCGGCAAACTCCGTGCCAGCAGCCGCGGTAAAACGGAGGATACAAGCGTTATCCGGAATTATTGGGTTTAAAGGGTGCGTAGGTTGTTTTTTAAGTCAGGAGTGAAAGCTGACAGCTTAACTGTCAAACGGCTACTGATACTGTAAAACTAGAGTGAGATAGGAGTAACTGGAACGTGTGGTGTAGCGGTGAAATGCATAGATATCACACAGAACACCGATAGCGAAAGCAGGTTACTAGATCTCAACTGACACTGAGGCACGAAGGCGTGGGTAGCAAACAGGATTAGATACCCTGGTAGTCCACGCAGTAAACTATGATCACTAACTGTTGGATAGAAACTAGAAAGAAAATATTCAGTGGTTAAGCTAAAGTGATAAGTGATCCACCTGAGAAGTACGATCGCAAGATTGAAACTCAAAGGAATTGACGGGGGCCCGCACAACCGGTGGAGCATGTGGTTTAATTCGATAATACGCGAAGAACCTTACCAAGACTTAAATGTACTACGAATAAACTAGAAATAGTTTAGTCTTAGGACGGAGTACAAGGTGCTGCATGGTTGTCGTCAGTTCGTGCCGTGAGGTGTAAGGTTAAGTCCTTTAACGAGCGTAACCCCCATTATTAGTTACCAGCGGTTATTAGCCGGGAACTCTAATAAAACTGCCAGCGCAAGCTGAGAGGAAGGTAGGGATGACGTCAAATCATCACGGCCCTAACGTCTTGGGCCACACACGTGCTACAATGATCGGTACAAAGAGTAGCAAGTGGGCAACCATAAGCCAATCTCAAAACCCGATCTCAGTTCGGATTGGAGTCTGCAACTCGACTCTATGAAGCTGGAATCGGTAGTAATCGCGTATCAGCCATGACGCGGTGAATACGTTCCCGGGCCTTGTACACACCGCCCGTCAAGCCAAAGAAGTTGGAAGTACCTGAAGTCAGTGACGTCAAAGAATCTGCCAAGGGTAAAATCAATGACTGGGGCTAAGTCGTAACAAGGTAGCCGTACCGGAAGGTGCGGCTGGAACATTTTAAAAGTCTCGTAGCTCAGTAGGTAAGAGCACTACACTGATAATGTAGAGGTCCGTGGTTCAAATCCACGCGGGACTAATAAGGGGGATTAGCTCAGTAGGTTAGAGCAAGTGCTTTGCAAGCAGTAGGTCATCGGTTCGAACCCGATATCCTCCAATAAATATAATTTCATTTTATTTAATAAGTAACTTAAGGGCGTTTGGTGGATGCCTAGGCTCTGAGAGAGGATGAAGGACGTGGGTAGCAACGAAAAGTTACGGGGATTTGCTAACAAGAAATAGATCCGTAAATTTCCTAATGGGGGAACCTGCTAATATTTAACATTAGCATCTTTTAAAAGAGCAGATACCTAGGGAACTGAAACATCTTAATACCTAGAGGAAAAGAAAACAAGAGTGATTCCGAAAGTAGTGGTGAGCGAAATTGGAAAAGCCTAAACCATTTTCTGTGAATGGGGTTGTAGGACTAAAATATGGGAGACGATTCTATAGTAGAATAATTTGGAAAACTTAACCCAAGAAGGTGAAAGTCCTGTCTGCGAAATAGAAGAGCTACCTATTAGTATCCTAAGTAAGACGGAACACGGGAAATTCTGTCTG
>NZ_CP069423.1:0-60000 GCF_016888765.1 Candidatus Karelsulcia muelleri | reverse complement strand
AAGGAGTTCAACAAGCTTTACTTAAAATTTTAGAAGGTTCACATGTTAACATTTCAACACAAATTGGTCGAAAACATCCTGAAAAACAGATAGTATCTATAAATACCAAAAATATACTTTTTATATCTGGTGGGACATTTGCAGGCTTAGAACAAATAATCTATAACAGATTAAATTTTTCTCAAATTGGATTTAAAAATAAAAGACAAACTAAAAAACAAGATATATTTAATAATTTAAAATCAGAAGATTTAATTAATTTTGGTTTTATTCCAGAATTAATAGGGAGATTCCCTATAATATGTCATTTACATAATTTGACTAAGACAGAATATAAACAAATTTTATTTTCACCTAAAAATTCTATATTAAAACAATATAAAAATATGTTTAAATTTGATAAGCTGGATTTTATTTTTACGAAAAATGCTATTAATTCAATAATTAAAAAGGCAATTAAATTAAATCTTGGGGCTAGAGGCTTATATTATATATGTGAAAAGATATTTAATAAATATACCTTTTATTTAGAAGGTTTAAAACATAAACAAATTAAAATTACTAAAAAAGTAATAAATAAAATAATTTTATAAAAACAATAAAATTGAAAGCCATTACTCCTTTAATGAAACAATATAATGAAATAAAAAATAAATTCCCTAATAGTATTGTCTTATTTAAAGTTGGAGATTTTTATGAAATCTTTGGAAAAGATGCTAGAAAGTGTTCTAAAGTATTAAATATAGTTTTAACTAAACGTCATAAAAAATCTGATATCGAATTAGCAGGTTTTCCTCACCATTCTATAAATAATTATTTACCAAAATTAATAAAAGCAGGTTTTAAAATAGCTATTTGTGATGAACTAGAAAAAACAGAAAATAAAGTAATTTTAAAAAGAGGAGTAACAGAAATTATTACACCAGGAGTAGTAACTAATAGTGAAGTTTTAGATGCTAAAAAAAATAATTTTTTATGTGCTATATACTATCAAAAAAATTCCCAAAAACTTGGAATATCTTTTTTAGATATTTCAACTGGAGAATTTTTAGTTGGAGAAGGCGACCAAAATTACATTAATCAAATGATTAACAAATTCTTACCTAAGGAGATAATTTACCCCAAACAGAAAAAAAACTATATAAAATATATATTAAACAATAAGATCCAGTTACAGAGCTTAGAAGATTGTTTTTTTTCTTTTAATTATGCTTACAAAAATTTAATTCAACATTTCCAAACTAACTCATTAAAGGGATTTAATATTCACAAGCTGTTTTTGGGTATTACTTCAGCAGGTGCCATTTTGGCATATGTATGTAATATATGTAATTACAAAATTAACCATATTACTTCGATTAAAAGAATTGATTTAGAAAAATATCTTAACATAGAGAATTTTTCTTTCGAAAATTTAGAAATCCTTACTTCTAAAAATGAAGATGCAGTAACACTCTTAAAAATTTTAGATTTTACCTATACCCCAATGGGGAGTAGATTAATAAATAAATGGTTAAGATTTCCACTTAAAAATATAAAAAAGATTAAATCTAGACAAAAAATATTATCTGAATTTTTAAAAAACAAGAAAATAGTAAAACCAATAATAAAAAAACTAAAACAAATTGCTGATTTAGAAAGATTAATAGCCAAAATAGTTAACTTAAAAGCTACTCCATATGATTTATTAATCTTAAAAAAAACCTTAAAAAATATAATAGATATAAAAGGTATTCTTTTAGATTCAAAGAGTAAAAGTTTTAAACAACTTGCTAAGAAAATTCTAAATTGTAATAAAATATACCGAGTACTTGAAAAAGTATTATTTGCAGACGCTCCAAAGAATCTAAAGAAAGGAAAGGTGATAAAACCTGGAATTTCCAAAGAATTAGATAAATTAAGAAACGTAGTTACTAATAGTGAAAACACAATTTTAAAAATTTGTGAAAGAGAAAGAAAAGACACAGGAATAAAAAATCTCAAAATAAACTATAATAATATTTTTGGATATTATATAGAGCTTAAAAAAACCTTTAAGAGAAAGATAAAAATTCCCAAAAACTGGAAAAGAAAACAAATTTTAGCTAATGTAGAAAGGTATATAACAGAAGAATTAAAAAATTCTGAATTAAAAATAAAACTTGCTAAAGCCAATCTCAGCAAAATAGAACAGAAGATATTAGCAGATCTAATTAACTTTGTAATAGAAGAAATAGACAAAACTCAACATAATTCCAAATTAATAGCCAAAATAGATGTAATACTTTCTCTAGTAAGATGCGCTAAAAAATATAATTATATATGTCCTAAATTTAATAAAAGTTTTAATCTTTATATTAAAGGAGGTAGACACCCTGTAATTGAGTTTAAAATCAACTCAAACTCTAATGAATTGACTTATGTTTCAAATGACATTTTTCTAACAAGAGAAAAGAAACAAATATTTATAATAACTGGTCCAAATATGGCTGGAAAATCCGCAATTTTACGTCAAACAGCTATAATAATATTAATGGCTCAATTAGGGAGTTATATACCTGCCAAATATGCTGAAATTGGAATAATAGAACAAATTTTTATAAGAGTAGGAGCATCAGATAATATTTCAATTGGAGAATCAACCTTTATGCGAGAAATGAATGAAACTGCTAGCATACTAAATAATATCTCAGAAAGAAGTCTCATCTTACTCGATGAAATAGGTAGAGGAACTAGTACTTATGATGGGATTTCTATTGCTTGGGCAATAATAGAATTTTTGCATAATCACCCTAAAAAACCATTGGTATTATTTGCTACTCATTATCATGAATTAAATAATATGATTTCTTATTACAAGAGAATAAGAAATCTTAGTCTTTCAGTTAAAAAAATAAATAATACTCTTATATATACAAGAAAATTATTACCATATGGTTGCCAAAATAGCTACGGAATTAATGTGGCTCAACTTGCCGGTATTCCTAATATACTAATAAAAAGAGCTAAAAAAATATTGAGTTTATTTGAAAAGCTTAAAAGTTTTGAAACAATTAAGCTTTATAGAAATTATAAAATAATAAAACATTTCTTTTGTAACTTAAAACTTAAGCAGCTTACGCTAGCTTCTTCAATAACAATTTTAAAAAAAATAAAATTCTTTTTTCAAAGTGCGAGAATAGCTTAATTGGTAGAGTATTACCTTGCCAAGGTAAGGGTCGCGGGTTCAAATCCCGTTTCTCGCTTAATAGCCTGGATGGTGAAATGGTATACACGCAGGACTTAAAATCCTGTAGCAAGCAGCTGTGCGGGTTCAAGTCCCGCTCTAGGTATTAAGACAAGTAACCAGTTTGATATTTTTATATAATAATAATTTTGTAAAATAACTCGGATTATAATTAGTATTACATACTAATTGTATAGCTATATTTTTTGATATTTGTTCCAAATTTGGAATATAATCTGAGAACCCAACTAAAGCTGCTTTCTTCCAACTATGATGTATATAAAAATTAAGAAAAGGTGCTTCAAGAAAAACAATTGTTTTTAACTCAATAGATTCATTAAAAATATGATTTGAGAAATAATTTACTATTTTAAATAGTGGGAATTTATTCAGAATTTGAGATTTTAGTATCTTGTTTTTATTCTTACCAAATAACGCAACCTCCAAGATAATATTAGCTAATTTTTTAAAAATATCGTTTTGAGTTACAAACTCAGTTTCTGTAGCTATTAGAATAGCTACAGCTTTATTTTTCTTTTTATTTCTTCGGCATATTAGAAAACTTTCTTTTAAAGAATTTTTTTTTAGATTCTTTGAATTATTAATCAAAAAATTAATCGCTAAATTTAGTCTGCCTTTGGATTTAATAATTGCATTTTTACAGGCCATAAGAGAGGCCCTAGTAAGAGATCTTAACTTCTTAATCTGTTTAAGATTTTGCATAATATTTCTTTTTATTTTTCAAGTATAAATCTATTCCTATTTCGAGAGCATTAGATATATAATATAAAATTAGGTTAATTGACTTAGAATTATCGTCATTTCCAGGAATAGGAAAATTAATTTTATCAGGGTTAGAATTAGTATCAGCTATTCCAACTATAGGAATTCCTAATTTTAAGGCCTCATTAACTGCTGGTTTCTCTTTGTTTATATCCACAATAATGATACAATCTGGTAAAACCTGGAGTTGACTAACAGTACCTAAGTTTTTTTTTAATTTACTATGAACTCGTGAGATTAGTAATCTTTCTTTTTTGGATATTAAGTTATATAGTCCTAAAGACTTATTTTTTTCTATTACTTTCATTTTAGAAATTGATTTTTGTATTGTAGAAAAATTAGTTAATAATCCACCCAGCCAACGTTCATTAATATAAGGCATATTAATCTTTTTAGCATAATAAGCAATTATATTTTTAGCTTGTCTTTTGGTTCCGACAAATAAAACTACCTTCCCTGAAGTAGCTATTTTCTTTAAATAATTACAAGATAAGCATAATTTTTTGATAGTCTTATAAAGATCGATTATATGTATCCCCTTATTTTTCCTTAAAATATAAGGTTTCATTTTTGGATTCAATTTAGATATAGCATGTCCAAAATGAACTCCAGCTTTTAATAAATTAGAGACTTTATACATTACCTTTTTGAAAATTGAAACTTCTTACGAGATTTCTTTCTCCCATATTTTTTTCGTTCTACCATTCTCGAGTCACGAGTAAGTAATTTCTTTAGTTTTAAGATTTTTCTAGCAGATTTCTGTATTTTACATAAACTTCTAGATAGAGCTAAAATAATAGCTTCAGCTTGACTAGTGACTCCGCCACCATATATATTAATATAAATATCAAATTTCCCATTATTATTAGTTAGTTCTAATGGTTGAAATATTTTATTCTTCAAACCATAGTGTTTTAAAAAAGTTTTATTATTAATAATAATTTTACCAGTCCCTGGTTTAAGATATAATCTTGCTACTGAAGTTTTTCTACGTCCTACAGAATTAGAAATATATTTTTTCATTAATAAAAATATTTAACATTATTAACATTTTTAATATTATGTCTATTATTAGGAAATATATATAAATTTTTTATTTTTTTTTTAAAATAATTTTTAGGTAACATACCTAATACAGCTTTTCTAATTATAAATTCTGGTCTGGTTTTTATTAATTCAGATACTTTCTTTACTTTTTTACCTCCTGGATATCCACTATAACTAATATATGTTTTCTTCTTTTTTTTACTCCCTCCTAAAATTATATGTTTAGCGTTAATAATAATAACTTTATCTCCATAACTATGTGGAGAAAAATTAATTTGATGTTTTCCAATAATTATACAAGCAATAACAGATGCTAAACGTCCGAGACGTTGATTAAAGGCATTAAAAATATACCAATTAATTTTTGTTTTCACTGTTTTGAGTTATAATATTATATTATATTATATTATATTATATTATATTATATTATATTATATTATATTATATTATATTAAGGTTTAATTTGAATTTAACATGAATAAAATAATAGGTATAGATTTAGGTACTACTAATTCTTGTGTTTCAGTTATTGAAGTAAATGGTCCAACGGTTATACCAAATTCTGAAGGAAAACGTACCACCCCTTCAATAATAGCCTTTACCGAAGGAGGAGAAATGAAAATAGGTGACCCAGCTAAACGCCAAGCAGTAACTAATCCTAAAAATACTATATTCTCTATTAAACGTTTTATGGGGAGAAAATATTCTGAAGTAATGGAAGAATTAAAATATGTACCATATGAAATTATTAAAGGTGAAAACGATACTCCAAGAGTAAAAATAGAGAAAAAATTATATTCTCCACAAGAAATATCTGCAATGATACTTCAAAAAATGAAACAAACTGCTGCAGATTACTTAGGATATAAAGTTACTAAAGCGGTAATTACAGTCCCAGCATATTTTAATGATTCACAACGTCAAGCTACTAAAGAGGCGGGTGAAATTGCTGGACTAGAAGTAGCCCGAATAATCAATGAGCCAACAGCAGCTGCTTTGGCTTATGGCTTAGATAAAAATAATCAAAATAAAAAAATAGTAGTTTATGATTTAGGTGGTGGCACTTTTGATATTTCAATTCTTGAATTGGGAGATGGAGTGTTTGAAGTCTTATCAACAAACGGTGATACTCATCTCGGAGGAGATGATTTTGATAAAATTATAATCAATTGGTTAATAACAGAATTTAAAGCAGAACAAGGAATAAATCTTGGGAATGATCCTATTGCACATCAAAGACTAAAAGAATCAGCAGAAAAATCCAAAATTGAACTTTCTTCTAGTACTAAAACAGAAATTAATTTACCTTATATAACAGCAACCTCAACTGGACCAAAACATTTAGTTAAAACCTTAACAAGAGCCAAATTTGAAGAGTTATCTGATCAATTAGTTAAAAGATCTATTTCTCCTTGTAAAGAGGCTTTAAAAGCTGCCGCTTTAAAAGTAAAAGATATAAATGAAGTTATTTTAGTAGGGGGATCAACTAGAATCCCAAAAATTCAAGAAGAAGTAGAGAAATTTTTTCAAAGAGTTCCTTCAAAAGGAGTTAATCCAGATGAAGTCGTAGCTATTGGTGCCGCTATTCAAGGTGGAGTATTAGCAGGTGATGTAAAAGATGTTTTATTATTAGATGTAACTCCATTGTCTTTAGGAATAGAAACCTTAGGAGGTGTTTTTACTAAGTTAATAGAAGCTAACACGACAATACCAACTAGAAAATCCGAGATATTTTCTACAGCAATTGATAACCAATCAGCGGTAACAGTTAAAGTGGGACAAGGAGAAAGACCATTATTTAAAGATAATAAAGAAATTGGGCAATTTGATTTAGTTGACATTCCGCCAGCTCCAAGAGGAATACCTCAAATAGAAGTATGTTTTGATATAGATGCTAATGGCATTTTAAATGTTTCTGCTAAAGAAAAAGGAACTGGAAGAGAACAAAGAATTAGAATTCAAGCTTCTTCTGGTTTAAGCAAAGAAGATATAGAAAAAATGAAAAAAGAGGCCGAAAAAAATTATGAAAGAGACGAAAAATTGAAAAAAGAAATCGATCAAATTAATTATGCTGATACATTAATTTTTCAATCTGAGAAATATATTAAAGAATATGGAAACAAATTAACTCCTGAAAAACTAAAAAATATAGAAACTTATTTATTAAAATTAAAACAAGCTACAAGTAATAAAAACTTTCTAGATATTGAGAAATATGTTAATAAGATTAATAAATTTTGGGCTATTTCACAAGAAATTTTTAATAAAAACGAAAACGATAAGAAAAACTCTAGTGATTCCCAAGTACAAGATGTAGATTATGAAGAGGTTAAATAACCCTACTAATCTTATCAAGAAAAACTCCAAAATTTGATAAAACAAATAAAATATAAAATAAATTCTGAAATAAGATCAAAAGTAGTCAGATTAGTTGGAAAAAACATTAAACCAAAAGTTTACCCATTAAAACAAGCTTTAAAAATAGCCAAAGATCTTTCTCTAGATTTAGTAGAAATTAATCCAAAAGTTACTCCGACAATTTGTAAAGCCATGAATTTTAGTAAATTTTTATATAACTTAAAAAAAAGTAAAAAAAAATATAAAAAAAATGTAATTTTGACTAAAGAAATAAGACTAACTTCTCAGACTAATATACATGATTTATCGTTTAAAATCGAAAATGCTAAAAAAATATTAAAATCTAATAATAAAGTTAAATTTTCTATCTTTTTTAAAGGTAGAAGTATATTTTACAAATATTTAGGAGAAAAAATGTTATTAAAATGTATTGAATTACTTAGTAATATTACCAAAGTAGAAATTCCACCAAGAATGGAAGAAAAAAAAATGTTTATAGTATTAATACCTAAAGTTTCACATAAACTAAACTAAATGACTAAATAAATGAAAATAAAAAAAAAGAAATTAAGAAGGAAATCAAGTTTAAAAAAAAGAATTAAAATAACCAGTAAGGGTTTACTCAAAAGAAAAAAAGCTTTTAAAAATCATATATTAACTAAAAAATCTAAGAAAAGGAAAAGAAGATTATCTAATTTAGATATAATCAATAATTATCTAAAAACTAAAATAAAAAAATTATTATTATTATAATATATGCCAAGATCAGTTAATTCAGTTGCAGCTAAAAAAAAAAGGAAAAAGATTTTAAAACTAGCAAAAGGTTTTTATGGTGCTAGAAGTAAATTATACACTGTTGCCAAAAATGCAGTAGAAAAATCTAGGTGTTACTCATATATAGGTAGAAAACAAAAAAAACGTAATTTTAGAAAGCTATGGATTATTAGAATTAATACTGCTGTTCGAAAATTTGGTTTCAATTATTCTAATTTTATTAATATATTAAAAAATAAGAATTTAAAATTAACTCGTAAAACGATATCAAATATTATTATTAATAAATATAATCTCTTTAAGAAACTGATTAAAGAATTATAAGTTTTCCATTTATATGATCAGATTCATGTAAAATAACGCGAGCTAAAAAACCTTTAATATGTATATTATGTCGTCTCCACTTTTCATCAAAATATTCAATTAAAATGATTTCTTTCCTTTTAATTCTATAAAAACTTTTCGGTAGACTTAAACAACCTTCGCAATACTCTTTATAAACTCCAAATTGTTTTAAAATTTTAGTATTTAAAAAAATGTTTTTTCTTGAATCAAAAGAATTGATTATAAATAATCGCAAAGAAATCCCAATTTGAGGAGCAGCTAAACCTACTCCTCCATACTTAAGTAATGTATTAAACATATTTTCAAGTAATGTATTAAACATATTTTCAAAGAGACCTTCGAAGAAAATATTCTGTTTTATCTTTTTACATTTTTTATGTAAAATTTTATCTCCATATTTAATAATTTGTAAAATCATTAAGATTTTTATTGCTTCTTAATATTAAGCTTAATCTAAGCAGAAGACTCATAATAAGAATGTTAATATATGCGTATTGAAAAATGCCAAATATCTAGTATAGATAAAATTAATTGGGAGATAGATATTCCTTTTGGAAAATATTTTTCTGATCATATATTATATTGTGAATATAAAAATGAAACTTGGAATGAACCTATAATAAAACCATTTAGTAATTTTAGTTTTTCTCCAATTACTTTAGTTTTTCATTATGGTCAAGCAATTTTTGAAGGTATGAAAGCATTCAAAGATAAAGAAAAAAATGTTTTTTTATTTAGACCTTTAGAAAATTTTCATCGTTTGAATATTTCCGCTAAACGTTTAGCAATGCCAACTATTCCATATAATATATTTTTTGAGGGATTAATTAATTTATTAAACTTGGATAAGAATTGGATTCCAATGAAATATGGATATTCATTATATATCAGACCCTTTATGATAGCCTCAGCTGGTCCCTTATCAGCCAAACCAAGTTCAAATTATATTTTTTTAGTTATTTGTACCCCTGTAAATAATTATTATTCCAGACCATTAAAAGTTAAAATAGAACAAAAATATAGTAGATCTACTAATGGTGGAATTGGCTTTATTAAAGCAGCAGGAAACTATGCGGCTTCATTTTTTCCAACCCAAAAAGCTAAAGCAGAAGGTTATGATCAAATTTTATGGACTGATTCAGCTACACATTCCATTATTGAAGAAGCTGGTACTATGAATGTGTTTTTTTATATTAAAAATTGTCTGATTACGGCTCCAGCAGATGAGAAAATTCTTAATGGAGTAACTCGTAAAAGTATTATAGATATAGCAAAAAGAAATAAAATTAAAGTAGAGGAAAGATACTTAACTGTTGAAGAATTAAAATACTATTTTAAAAAAAACTTAGTTAATGAAATCTTTGGTAGTGGTACTGCTGTAATAATTAATCCTTTAAAATTAATTAGTATACAAAACAGTAATTATATATTACCTGCTTTAAATAATAAAAACAGAATTTCTTATTATTTTAAAAAATATATATTAGATATACAGCATAATTTATCCAATGATCCTTTTAATTGGAGATTTAAAATCTCCACTAATTATACAAGCAAGAACCAATTAATTCATTTCTAAAATACAATACTATATATTGTCCAGCTGACAGAGCTCGTTGAGGAGAATTAAAATAAATATATATCCCTTGTTTAATATTATATAAACTGGCCAGTTGAAACCTTTGTCTTGAGCGTATCTTAGCTTTTACTTTAAAAGGATTTTTTTTATCAATTAAATTTTTATATTTTTTATAAATCCAATTAATATTTTCTGTTTTTATAAAAATTACTGAATTAAATAAGCCAGGATGGTGATTCCCTAGTCCGACATATAATATATTTTGTTTTAAATCTTTCTCTATAACAAATATTGGTTTACTTAAGCCTCCTATTTTGAGACCTTTTCTTTGTCCTTTTGTAAAATAAGACACCCCTTTATGATAGCCTATTATTTTCCCATATTTAGGTCTATAGTTTATTTTTTGTGATAAAATATCTAATTTTTCTAGAGTAGATCTGCCATATAATATCTTGTTTTTATAAACTTTACAGTTTTTATTTATAATTATAATTTTTCCTAATTTATTCTTTATTTTTTTCTTAATAACTGTAGACAAATTAATTTTTCCTAAAAAACAAATTCCTTGAGAATCTTTTCTTTTAGCATTAATTAATTTAGCAGCTTCGGCTATTTTTCTAACCTTTTCTTTATTAAGTTTTCCAAGTGGAAATAAGGATTTTTTTATTTGAGTTTGATTTAAATTACATAAAAAATAAGATTGATCTTTTTTATTATCTAAAGCAGGAAATAGTTTATAAATGGTTTTTCCTGCTAGATAGGTTTTTTTTTTTCTGACGTAATGACCCGTAGCAATATAATCTGCTTTTAAAATTACTGATTTTTTTATAAAAATCTTGAATTTTATTTTATTATTACATAGTACATCTGGGTTAGGGGTTTTCCCACCAATATATTCATTAATTGTATAATCAAAAATTATTTTTTTATAATAATTAGTTATATCAAATATATAAAAGGGTATCCCAAGTTGTTGGGATACCATAAGAGCTGATATACTTTCTTCTTCCCAATCACAGAAAGAATTTTGAGAATTATTTTTAAGATATATTCCTATTACTTCGTATCCCTTCTTCTTTAATATTAAGGCGGCAACACTTGAATCTACTCCTCCTGATAAACCGACAATTACTCTATTCATTCTTCTTAGTCTTAGTCTTAGATTTATTTTACTCTTTCTTTATTATTTTTAGGTTTTGGTATAAAATTAGGATCATTTTTAATTTTGTTAAAAACAAGTCGTTGTTCCCTATTTATTTTTTTAGGAATCCAAATCTTTATATTGACAAATAAGTCTCCTCTTCCAAAGCCTTTGATTTTTGGGAGTCCTTTTCCTTTTAATCTTAAAATTTTTCCTGGTTGAATTCCTGGTTCTATTTTAACTCTGGCTTTACCTGTTATAGTAGGTATATATTCAAATGTTCCTAATATGGCTTTGGGGATTGATAAATACAAATCATATGATAAATTATCCCCATCTCTTTTTAAGTTTTTATGTGGTAGTTCTTCTACTATAACAATTAAATCACCTGGTACACCAATCCCAAAAACTGGATCATTCCCTTTACCTAATATTCTCAGTTGCATTTTCTGCCTAGCTCCAGCTGGAATTTTAATATTTATTAATTCTTCAACTTTCTTTAGACCTTGATTATTTACTCCTAGTGGAATATTTTTTATTATTTTACCTAACCCTAAACAGTGATTACAAGTTATACTAGTTTGTATTCTCCCTAAAAAAGTACTAGTATATTTATTAATATTGCCTGTTCCATCACAATAATCACAACTTTGAAAGTTTAAATTTTTGGAACATTTAAGTCGTTTAACTTTTACTTGTTTTTTAACACCTTTATAAATTTCCACTAAATCTAATTTAATTTTAATTCTTAAGTCTTCTCCTCTATTCCTATCTGAAGTATCTTCAGATCTGTCTACAAATTCTGTGAAACCACCTAAGGTATCATTAAATAGATCTCCAAAATTAGATAATATATCTTCTATATTTAGATTATTACTTTCTTGATAATTTTGATGTCCATATTGATCGTATGTATTTCTCTTATTTTTATCACTTAATACATTATAAGCTTCTGCAGCTTCTTTGAATTTTTCTTCAGCCTCTTTTTCTCTATTTTTATCGGGATGATATTTTAAGGCTAATTTTCTGTATGCTCTTTTTATTTGATCAAGAGTTGCATCTCTATTTACTCCAAGGATTTCATAATAATCTTTTTTCTTCATTTATTTTCCTACAATTACTTTAGTATATTTAATTATTTTTTTTTTAAAACTATATCCTGATTCTATTATGTGTAATATTTTTCCTTTCATTTCATTTTTTTTTATAGTTTGTATTGATACTGCTTCATGAATATCTGTATTAAAAACATCTCCTTTTTTCGATTTGATTTTTTTTATCCCTTCTTTTTTTAAAAGGTTCCATAATTTTCTATTTATTATTTTTATTCCTTCCTTATCTTTCTTGCTATTAAAGCATCTCTTAAAATCCTCTGCTAAACTTAGCAATTCTAATAATAAGTTTTTATTAGCAGTTTCTATTATTAGCTTTTTGTTCTTTTCTATACGTTTTTTATAATTTTCAAACTCAGCCATAAGGCCTATTAATTTATTAATTTTATTTTTTTTATACTTATTAAAGTTTAACATTAATTTTATTATATTTTCTTTGTGTTTAATATGCCTATGTTCAATATATCTAATTAGTTTTAATAACAGGGATTTTTTTTTATTGTTATTTTTAATTTTCTTATTATTGTTATTCATTTTGTTTCTTATTATTAGAATTAATTAACTACTTTACTTTATACTTATACTTATACGTTTTTTTAACAAATATGAGGAATGAGTAATTTTTTAAAAAAGAAGAAAGAAATTATGCCACCACAAGCCTTAAATTTAGAAGAAGCTGTAATCGGGGGGATCTTAATAGATCAAAACTGTTTAGACGAGATAATTGATATCATCTCTCCAGATATTTTTTATAAAAAAAAACATAAAGAAATTATTAAAGTAATAATTAAATTATATAATTCATATGAGCCTATAGATATATATACAGTTTCTAACGAATTAAAAAAAACTAGTAAATTAGAACTAGTTGGAGGGGAGTTTTATTTAACCCAATTAACACAAAGAATAGCATCTCCAGCTCATATAGAATGTCATAGTCAAATTATAAAAGATAAATTTATTTTAAGAAAATTAATAGAAACTTCTTATGATATTATTAAATTATCTTCTGAAGAAAAAAGTGATGTTTTTAAATTATTAGATTATGCTGAAAGAAGATTATTCGAAATTAATAATAAAACTAATATCAAAGATAACACAAAAGCTATAAGCGATTTATTAAATAATACAATAAAAAATCTTAAAGATAAGAAAGGTAAATTAAGTGGAATTCCTTCTGGTTTTAAAGGTCTTGATAAAGTTACTTGCGGATGGCAAAACTCAGAATTAACAATTATTGCAGCTCGACCTGGTATGGGAAAGACATCTTTTGCTTTATCTATGGCTCGGAATATAGTTATTAATTTTAAAATACCAACTTTAATTTTATCATTAGAAATGTCTTCGGCTCAACTAGTAACTAGATTAATTTCTTCAGAAACAGGGATTCCATCAGAAAGATTAAAAAGGTCTGATTTATCTAAATCAGAATGGGAGCTTGTAAAAAGTAAAATCAAAGTATTAGGAGAATCTCCATTATTTCTAGATGATACTCATCATTTATCTATATTTGAATTACGTACAAAATGTAGAAGAGAAATTTTAAGAAATAAAATAAAATTAGTCATTATAGATTATTTACAATTAATGAATTATGGGAAACTAGAAAATAAAAATATTCAAAGAGAACAAGAAGTATCATATATCTCTAGAAATTTGAAAGCTATTTCTAAAGAGTTTAATATTCCTATCATAGCTTTATCTCAATTATCTAGAGCAGTTGAAATTAGAGGAGGTAGAAAAAGACCAATTCTTTCAGATTTACGAGAATCAGGAGCATTAGAACAAGATGCAGATATTGTAGCTTTTATTTATCGACCAGAATATTATGGATTTACTAATTGGGATACTGGTAATAGAGAAGAATGTCAAGGAGAAGCTGAAATAATAATAGCAAAAAATAGAAATGGAAAAATCGATAATATAAGAATGAAATTTTCTCAGGATAAAATTAAATTTGTAGAGATAGATAATGTATAAATTTACAACCAACTCAGAATATTTATTTTTTAAAATTTTAACTTATGATTCCTTCTTAAATAATATCTTTATAGATTATATAAAACAAGCTAGCGATTATTTTAGTATAAAACCTAATGGTAATATCTTAGGAAAAAATCTTAAATTAACCCCTATATATATAACTTATATAAGAAAAAATTATTGGAATATTAAATATATATCTAATTCTGGTTTTATCTTTCTTAATAAAGGTCTTGATATAAATCGAAAGTATTTATTCTATAAAAAAATCTTTATATATAATAAGAAAGGTAATCTAATACCAGGGGTATTAATTCCTACTCAAAAAAACAAACTTAAAATAGATATTGGAACTAAAGCTTTAAAAGAAGTCTATTCTTTAGGTATTAATTTAGGAGATAAAGTAGTATTACAAGAAGAGTTTTCAATATTTAATAATAAATATTTATTAAGTAATGAAATTACAAATAAAATTGGTTTATTTATTCTTTGGGAATTGCTTAATTTAAGTTTAAAACAAAAACTAAATTTTATTCTTATAAAAGCCAAGCAGACGAAATTATACTTCATGAATTACTTAGTAAATTTAAGTGTTTTAATAAATAACAAATTAAAAATTCTCGATTTTTTTATAAAAAAACCTCTAGGTAGTGAATTAATATATTTTTGTAAAAAAAATCATATAAAGATTAAAATATTTCAAAACAGAAAAAAGATATATATAAATATAAATATAAAGATAAAATATTTCAAAACACCAATAGAAATGATTTTAAAATCAGAAATAGAAAAAATAATTAACTTAATTATTAGATTAATATAATCATTAAAAATGGTCTTTCTAATACTAAAGAAAAAAAAATGTTTAATATAGATAATAACGATACTATAACAGCTATAGCCACTCCACCTGGAATAGGAGCTATAGCTGTTATCAGAATTTCAGGACAATTAAGTTTTAAGATAATTGATATCATCTTTAAACCAAAACTAAAAAATCTAAAAAGCAGAAGAATATATTTGGGTTATATATATTCAAAAAATACTTTAATTGATAAAGTATTAATAAATATATTCAAATCCCCAAATTCATATACTGGAGAAGATATAATAGAAATATCTTGTCATGGATCTATATATATTCAAAATAAAATATTAGATTTAATAATAACTCATGGAGCTAGATTAGCTACTAGGGGGGAATTTACGTTTCGAGCATTTAAAAACGGAAAATTAGACCTTTATCAGGTAGAATCATTATTAGAATTATTTTATTCAGAGAATAAATTAGACCATAATTTAGCCTTAAATAATTTAAGAGGAGATGTATCTCTAATTATAAAAAATCTAAGAACAAAAATTTTAACTCTAAATACTATGCTTGAATTTTGGATAGATTTTTCAGAGGAAGATATTAATAAAAACAATATCCTAGCTTTTAATAACTTATTATTAAATATAATAAACCATATTAAAGATTTAATTAATTCATTTAAATTAGGTCTGTTTTTTAAAAAAGGGATTGCTATAGCAATAATTGGTAAACCTAATGTTGGCAAATCTACATTATTTAATTTTTTATTAAAAGCTGAGAGATCAATAGTATCTAATAAATCTGGGACTACCATAAACTATATTGAAGAAAATATCTATATAGATGGTATCAAATATAGATTAATTGATAATGCTGGCATTAAAAAAAATACTCTAAATAAATTAGAATTAAAAGGAATAAAAAAAACAATTGAAAACATAAAAAAATCCGAAATTATAATGTATCTAACTAATAAGATAAATCCTAAACATCAACATATACAAAAATATTATAAATCTTTCTTTAAAAAAGAAATAATATTTATTATTAACAAATGTGATTTGTTAAAACAAAAAATAAAACTACAATCTAGTCCAATCCTAATATCAGCCAAGTATGGAATTGGAATAAATTATTTATTAAATCAACTCAAAAGTATTAGTGAAAGCTTTATAAAAAATAATAAGAAAACAATAATTACAAATATAAGACATTACGAAGAATTAAAAAAAGCTTTCTTTAAATTAAAGAAAATTAAATCCAAGCTTAAAATAGGTATTGAGCCTGAAATTTTATCTCTTCTCTTAAAAGAAGCTAATTATAGTTTAGAGAAAATAATTGGGACTATAACTAATGAAGAAATATTATTTCATATTTTTGATAGGTTTTGTATAGGAAAATAAAATAAGGGTGATTAGCTCAGTTGGTTCAGAGCATCTGCTTTACAAACAGAGGGTCACTGGTTCGACTCCAGTATCACCCAAATAATGTTTTTATTATGTTTTTAATATTCAATATAGAATATAAAGATAATCTAATTAACAGATTGTCCTGGATAATCTATAGTATAGATTTTAAGATCTTAGAATTTAACACTAAATTACTAGGGAAAAGTAATAAGTATATTCTTAAATTTCTTGATCACATAAAACTAAGTAAAGTAATTATTGGGTATAATATTTATTTCTTATTAAAATTCATACTTCAATTCAGAAATAAGGAATTGTTTATTCCTGATAATATATTAATATATACTAGATTAAATCATCAATATATTATTGATCTACAAAGTCTTTCCATCACGCTTTTTAGTATTTCTAATAATAAGATTAGATGGCCTAAATTATCTGAAATTTATAATTTCCTATTTAAAGCCTCACTAAAAAATGGAGTACTAATAACTGCTAAATGTTTTTTTAAATTAATTCTTAATCAGACAAGATATATTCAAAAAATACAATTAAACTGGTCAGCACAACCACCCACATCAACTAAAACAGAATTTATATTCTCTAAAAAAAAAGATAAAAGGAATAAGATTAAAAAATCTTATTATCATATACATAATCATTCCTCGTATTCGATATTAAATTCTACTCTAGATATAGATTCTTTAGTCAGAAAAATAGTTAAATATAAGATGCAAGCTATTGGTTTAACTGATTATGGAAATCTGATGGGGGTAGTACAATTTATAAAAACTATAGAAAATTATAATCAAATATTTAATTTAAACATTAAACCTATAATTGGCTGTGAATTTTTTCTCTTTACTGCTAATAATTATAACTCTAAAGAGAAATATCATAATCAAGTTTTAATAGCTAAAAATTTAAAAGGTTATTACAATCTAGTTAAATTATGTTCTTTAAGTTATATAGAAGGATATTATACCGGTCGACCTATAATAAATATTAATTTAATTAAACAATATAAATCTAATTTACTAGCTTTAAGTAGTGATAGCCAGTCTGAAATTTCTTTTTTTATTAAAAATAAGGATCTTGAAGCAGCCGAGAATAAAATTAAATGGTGGTTAAAAGAATTTGGAAAGGATTTTTATATAGAACTTTTTAGACATGGGTTAGAAGTCGAAAATGAAATTAATAAAATTTTATTAAAGTTTTCTAATATATATAATATACGTTATATTATACAAAATAATAATTTTTATCTAAATAAAAAAGAAGCTGAAGTTCAAGATATTTTACTATGTCTTAAATCTGGGGAAAAACAGGGATTAACGAGTCAAGAACATTATGTAAAATCCAAATCATTAATGTATGATTTATTTTCTGATTTTCCAGAAGGCTTCAAAAACTTGAAGGAACTTTTTACAAAGATTGAAGTGTTTCAAATTGCAGAAAGTAGAAATTTTCCAAAATATTATTTTCATAATCTTAAATCTCATTCTAATAATACCTTAAAAGAAAATATAGAATATTATGAAAATAAATATTTAAAAGAACTCGTCCTTAAAAAGGCTCAAGAAAAATTTAAAGTTCTTACTCACAAAATAAATAATCGTTTAGATTTCGAATTGAGACTTATAGAAATAATAAATTATCCTGGATATTTTTTAATTGTAAGAGATATTATAAAAAAAGCTAGAAAAATAGGAATATTTGTTGGTCCAGGAAGAGGTTCAGTAGTTGGGTCTTTAGTGGCTTATTGCTTAGATATAACTAGAGTACATCCAGTTAAATACAATTTACTTTTTGAAAGATTTTTAAATAAAAGTCGCTTAATTTTACCTGATATTGATATAGATTTTGATGATAAAGGAAGAGATAAAATAATTAAATGGTTAATTAATAAATATAGCGGAATTAAAGTGTCTCAAATAATAACATATGGAACTTTAGGAGCAAAATCAGCTTTTAGAGATGCTGCAAGAGTATTAAATTATCCTTTTAAAGAAATAAATACCCTGTCAAAATTAATTCCGAATTTGAGTTTGAAAATTTTATTTCGAAAACAAAATAAAGACTTGATAAGTCTATTAAATAATAGAGAGTATAATAATCTTTTATTAATAAAAAAAGAAATTAAAAAAAATAAATGTTTAAAAAAAATAGTCGATCTAGCTCTTAAAATAGAAGGAAATATAAGAACATTCGGAATACATGCTTGTGGTATTTTAATTACTCAATATGATATTCGTGAATATTTACCAATTATTTTTTCTAAATCTTCTAATTGTTTAGTAACTCAGTATGATAATAAAATAATCGAAAAAATAGGCCTCTTAAAAATAGATTTATTAGGGTTAAAAACTTTAAGTATAATAAAAGATGCTTTAAAGATAATTAATAAAGAGAAATATAATATATACGATCTAAATGATATTTCTCTTACAGATGAAAAAACTTTCTCATTATTTCAAAGTGGAAAAACCACAGCAGTGTTTCAATATGAATCATCAGGAATACAAAAAAATTTAAAGAAATTAAAGCCAAGGCATTTTGATGATTTAATAATAATGACTGCTTTGTATCGTCCTGGTCCATTTAAAAACTTATCTAATTATATAGATAGAAAAAACGGCATCCAACCAGTTAAATATGAATTAGCAGAATTAGAAGAATATTTAAAGGAAACTAAAGGTATAATTATTTATCAAGAGCAAGTAATGCTTATAACACAAAAAGTTTCCAATTTTAATAAAGCTGAAGCTGATATCTTAAGACAAGCCATTTCTAAAAAAAATAAAGATCTATTAGATTCAATGAAAGATAGATTTATAGAAGGAGGAATTAAAAAAGGTCATTTTAAACAGATATTATATAATATTTGGGATGCTTGGGAAAATTTCGCCTCTTATGCCTTTAATAAATCTCATTCAGCCAGTTATACTTTTTTATCATTTCAAACAGGTTATTTGAAGAGTCATTTCCCGGTTGAATATATGTCATCTGTTTTAAGTCATAACATGCAAAATATAAAAGAAATTTCTTTCTTAATAAAAGAGTGTCAAAGTATGGGCTTAAAAATTTTAAGACCGAATATAAATTTAAGCAATTATAAATTTGGAGTAAGTAAAAACAAATCCATAAGATATGGATTATGTGCGATTAAAGGAATAGGAAAGACTTCTATAAAAAATATTTTAAAATATAGAAAAAAGATAAAAAAATTTACTTCAATTTTCCAGATTGTAAAATATGTTAATTTAAGATTAGTTAACAAAAAAGTCTTAGAAAATTTAGTTCTTTCTGGAGCCTTTGATGTCTTCAAAGAAATTCATAGAGCACAGTATTTTGTAAAAGATAAAAACAATCATAGTAATATGATTGAAAAAATAATAAAATTTGGTATAAAATACCAAAACTTAAAGAAACATATAAAAAGTACATTATTTAATAATATATGTGATATAGATATATTAGAACCTAATTTTAAAAACTGTATAAAATGGAATCATTTAGAAAAACTAAATAATGAAAAAGAGGTTTTAGGTTTTTATCTATTTTCTCATCCCATAGAGAAATATAAAAAACAGATAAAAAAAATTACCGATTTAAATATAAAAAAACTAAAACAAAAAACAAGTGAAACTAAATTTACTATTTGTGGAATGGTTTCTCATATAGAAATAAAGAAATCTCTAAATAATAGAAAATATTTATTATTTACAATTGAGGATCAATCAGATGTTGTAAACTTTTTGTTAATTGGAAGAAATTATTCTGTTTATAACAAACAGATTAAATTAAACAATGTTTTGATTATAGATTTAATCATTAAAAAGAATTATTTACAAAAATCTTTCTATAAAATAATAGCTATCCAAAGCTTAAATCTTAATTGATAATATAAATACTATATAATAATATTATTAATTATTATTAAAAAAAATACCTAAATATTAGGTCTGGTAGTTCAGAAGGTTAGAATACGTGCTTGTCACGCATGAGGTCACGGGTTCGAATCCCGTTCAGACCGTTAAATGACTTGACTGGGATTTGAACCCAGGACCCTTACATTAAAAGTGTAATGCTCTACCAATTAAGCTATCAAGCCTTTATTAAAAGATAATATAAAAAATATTTAAGAAATACTAAATCCTAAATTAGGTATAATCTTCATATTAAGACATAGCAATGCTAAATTTTAAAATTTTCCTTAAAAACCTTAAGGACAAAATTGATTTAAAAAAAAAAAAACTATTTATAGCAGTAAGTGGTGGAGTCGATAGTTTAGTTTTATTAGATCTTTTTTTTAGAATAAAAGATCTTAAAATAGAAGTACTACATTGTAATTTTAAACTTAGAGGAGCTGAGTCTGAAGAAGCAGAAAATTTAATAAAAACAATTTGTAAAAAACACAAAATAATTTTACATACTAAAAGTTTTAATCTAAGAAAAAAGTCATCTCAGCAAATTTTTGCTAGAAAATTAAGATATTTATGGTTTAAAAAAATGTTAAAAACAAATTATTTTAATTATATTGCTTTAGGTCATCATCTTAATGATTCAATAGAGACAATATTTCTTAATCTTATAAGAGGTACAGGGATAAAAGGGATAAAAGGAATAGGTTTTAAGAAAAAATATTTAATAAGACCTTTATTAGATTTTACTAAAACAGATATTTTATCTTATGCAAAAAACAATAAAATAAGTTGGATAGAAGACAGTAGTAATATAAATGAAAAGTTTCTAAGAAATAAAATAAGAAAAATACTTAATAAACTATTAAATAATGAAGCTTATTTGGGAATCAAAACATCGGTTCAGATTTTAAAAGATGAATATTTAATGATTAATAATCATCTAAATCTTATTAAAAAATATATTTTTTTAAAAAAAAATAGAACAGAAAAAATTTTAAGTGTAAAAAACTTATTGAATCTTAATCCCATTAAAAGTTATTTATATAAAATATTAAAATATTATTATTTTAATAATATTAGAACTTTGATTAAAATAATAATTTCTAAATCTGGTAAGAAAATAAATTCCAAAAAATCATATTTTTCTATTAAAAAAAAAAAGAAACATTTAATTTTATATCGAAATAAAAAATATGAACAGAAAAATTTTTCTTGATAATGCCTCAACGACTCCTTTGAGAAAGGAAGTTTATATTAGTCTTTTAAAGACTCTCAAAAGATTTGGTAATCCTTCTTCTAATCATAGTTTAGGTGTATATAATAAATATAATATTGAATATTCTAGAATTAAAATTGCAAAACTTTTAAATATTTCAGCAGAAGAAATAATATTTACTTCTAGTGGAACTGAAGCTAATAACTTTATTTTAAGAAATTGTGTTAAACACTTAAAAGTTCAATGTATAATAACTTCATTATTAGAACATAAATCTGTGTTAGAAACAGTTTATGATTTATATTTACAATATGACATTATTGTTAAATTTGTAACATTTAATAGTAAGGGAGAAATAGATCTTAATCATTTAAGAAAATTACTAAAAGAAAATACTAAAATTACATTAGTCAGTTTAATGTATGTTAATAACGAAATAGGAAATATTTTAAATCTTAAAAAAGTCAGTGAAATTTGTCGGGAGTTTAATACATATTTACATTCCGATACTATTCAAGCAATAGGTCATTTAAATTTAAATCTTAATAAATTAAATCTACATTTTGCAAGTGCAAGTGCTCATAAATTTTATGGTCCTTACGGAATTGGTTTTGCTTATATAAAAAAAAAGATTTCGATTAAATCTTTTCTTACTGGAGGACTTCAAGAAAAAAATAGAAGAGCTGGTACTGAAAACATATATGGAATAATTGGAATGACAGAAGCTCTTCAATTAGCTTATAATAATTTAAATTCTGAGAAAAATTATATTAAAAATATAAAAAAATATTGCATAAAAAAATTACAGCATAATATTCCTAACTTAATTTTTAATGGTTTATCTAAAAATATAAACAAAAGTATCTATACTATACTTAGTATAGCTTTTCCTAAAAAATATCTGCTAAGTCTTAATTTAGATTTAAAAGGAGTTATAATATCTCAATCTAGTGCATGCATATCTAGTGAATATTCACATGTTTTTAAATCTTTGTATAAAAATACAAAGATATATATACAAGATCTTACCTTTTTAAGAATTTCTTTTGGAATTTTTAATAAAAAAAAAGAAATTAAAAACTTTTTAAAACTCTTCTTAAGTTTTTTTTAATAAGATTTAGCAAAAAATACTCTTTGTTTAGAATAATTGTTACTATATATGCAGCTTCCAGTTTTTTTATTCTTAATATAAGATTTACTTGGAATACATATTATAGAGGCTGACGTTTCTTTTTTGATTTTTTTTTCAATTGTGGTAGAACCATCCCAATGTGAAGATACTACTCCACCTTTAGTCTTAATTATTTTTTTAAAATCTTGATAATTATCAACCTTTATAATAAAATCTTTTTGTATTTTTACAGCTTTTTTTAAAAGGTTTTTTTGGATTTGTTTTAATAAAATAATTATTTTCTTTTTGAGATTTCTTATCTTATATTTTTTTCTTTTTCTAGTGTCTCTTCTGAAAACTTCAATATTTCCCTTTTCTATTTCTTTCTTTCCAATAGTTAACCTAATAGGGATCCCTTGAATATCATATTCATTAAATTTCCATCCAGGTCTGTAATTTTTACGGTTATCATATCTAAATGTTATTTGTTTTTTTTTTAAGAAAATAATTAATTTAGAAACTATTATTTCTAAAATTTTAAACGACTCAGTTTTCTTGTAGATAGGTATAATAACTACCTGAATTGGAGCAATTTTAGGTGGAATAATCAATCCATATTTATCGGAATGAGTTAAAATTACAGCTCCAATTAATCGAGTAGAAAGACCCCATGAAGTCCCCCAAACCTGTTTATATATTCCTTTTTTATTAATATATTTAACGTTAAAAGATCTTGAAAAATTTTTCCCTAAAAAATGTGAAGTTGCGATTTGCAAGGCTTTACCATCTGGCAGAATAGCTTCTAAACAGTATGTAGTTTTGGCTCCAGCAAATTTTTCAAGCTTTGTTTTTCTACCTTTTATTACGGGAATTGATAAAATATCTTCAATAAAATATTTATACAAATTCAAAATTTGTTTACAATGCCTTATAGCTTCTTTTTTAGTTGAATGAGCTGTATGTCCTTCTTGTAAAAAGAACTCTGAGTTTCTTAAAAAGAATCTAGGTCTCATTTCCCAACGAATTGTATTAGACCATTGGTTTAATAACATAGGTAAATCTCTATAAGATATTATCCATCTTTTAAAAGAATCCCAGATTATGGCTTCGGAAGTAGGCCTAATAATTAGTTCATTTTTTAGTTTTGATTCTTCTTCAAGAATCAATTTCTTGTTTTTAAATTTTAAACGACTATGGGTTACAATCGCACATTCTTTTGCAAAACCTTTAATATGATTATATTCTTTTTTTAAATCAGACTTCAAAATTAATAATGGAAAATAAAAATTCTTATGTCCAGTTTTTTTTAAAATATAATCTAAATTTTTTTTTATGTTTTCCCATATCTCTAAACCATAAGGTTTAAAGATAATACAGCCTCTTATAGGTGAAGCTTCCGCTATATTAGCTGTTAAAATTATATCTTTATACCAATTTTTATCCCTTAAGCCCATATATTATTTATTATTTCTTTAAAATTATTGCTAACTTTAATTAAGATTAATAACATTAAAATTAGACAACTAATTAAGAGTAAAAAGTATAAGTAGAAGTATATAATAGGTGTTGGAGAGATGGCAGAGTGGTTTAATGCGGCGGTCTTGAAAATCGTTGAGTAATAATACTCCGGGGGTTCAAATCCCTCTCTCTCCGTATTATTTTAAACAGTTTAATTATATAGATTGTATAATAAGATTAAGCTTAATAGCATAACAATATGGAAAAAGGAAAAATAAAAGTTACAGCAGAAAATATATTCCCTATAATTAAAAAATTTTTATATTCATATAATGACATCTTTTTAAGAGAACTAATAAGTAATGCAGTTGATGCATGTGTTAAAATAAAAACTTTAGCTAATTTAGGAAAATTAAATATTAAAGTTAATAAACTAGAAATAGAAGTAAAAGTAGATAAAGCTAATAAAATCTTAATAATAGCAGATAATGGTATAGGCATGACAATAGCCGAAGTAAAGAAATATATTAACCAAATAGCTTTCTCAAGTGCCGAAGAATTTCTTAAAAAATATAAGACTGAGGATGCAATTATAGGTAATTTTGGTTTAGGTTTTTATTCTTCTTTTCTTGTTTCAGATAAAGTAGAAATACTGACCAAATCATACCAGCAAGGAATTCACTCAGTACATTGGATTTGTGATGGCACCCCTAATTTTATATTACGAGATGCAAAAAAAGAAAAAATAGGTACTGTAATTTTATTACACCTAAATGAAAAATACAAAGAATTTTTAGAAGATTATAAGATACTTGAATTGTTAAAAAAATATTGTAGGTTTCTCCCAATTCCTATAAAAT
The DNA here is from genome assembly GCF_016888765.1 of Candidatus Karelsulcia muelleri. Classification (GTDB taxonomy): domain Bacteria; phylum Bacteroidota; class Bacteroidia; order Flavobacteriales; family Blattabacteriaceae; genus Karelsulcia; species Karelsulcia muelleri_F. Next base: position 34,879 of record NZ_CP069423.1, on the reverse strand, counting down.
TTAAGAATAAAATAATAAATAATACACACCCTCTCTGGAAAAAAAAATCTCTTGAAATTAATGATAAAGAATATAGAGATTTTTATAAAGAATTATTTCCAGAAATTTTAGAGGATCCATTATTATGGATTCATTTAAATATTGAACATCCTTTTAAGCTGACAGGCATTTTGTATTTTTCTAAACTAACTAATCCAATGGATCTTAAAAAAGATAAGATTCATTTATATCAAAATCAAGTTTTTGTTACTGAACATTTGGAAGGTATAGTGCCAGATTTTTTAAGTTTTTTAAAAGGTGTAATAGATTCTCCAGACATTCCACTTAATGTTTCAAGATCACATATAAAATCAAATATAACTTTAAAAAAAATTTCTAATTATATTACTCGGAAAATTGCAGACCGACTCACGAAAATGTTCTTAAAGGATAGAAAGTCTTTTGAAAAAAACTGGAAAAATATAAAACTAATTATAGAATATGGTATGATAAGTGAACCAATATTTTATGAAAAAGCTAAAGCTTTTGCTTTATATAGTGATATCAATGGAAAATATTTTTTATTTTCTGAATTCTTAGAAAAGATAAAGAAAAAGCAAAAATCAAAAGCCAATAAAATAATTTGCTTTTATGCTACTAATTTAGATGAGCAAAATCTCTATATAGAAAATGTTTTACAAAAAGGTTATAAAGTCTTATTACTAGATACTCATTTAACAGTTCATTTGATCCAAAAACTAGAAACGGATATTAATAATCTTTCTTTTGTAAGAGTGGATTCACAAAATATAGAGAATATTTTTATGGAGAAAAAAGGGACTAATCTTACTCAGCAAGAAAAAAATACCTTAAAAAAGGAAATAGGTAAAACCATCGACAACAAAAAATTTAAAATTAAATTCGAAAACCTAAATGAAAACTATCTACCTTTTATAATAAATATACCAGAATTTATCCGTCGGATAAATGAAATTAATTTAATGAGAAACTTCAAAGAAAAAAACTATTATAATTATAATTTAGTTGTAAATACCAATAATAAAATTATAAAAAGAATATTGAGAGAAAACAAACAGGAAATTAAAACCACTCTAATAAGAGACTCACTAGAATTTATATTACTTTGTCATAATCTTTTAAAAGGAAAGAACAAAAATAGTTTAATAAAGAGAATATTAGAAAATATATGTACTTGCTATAAGATTTGACATTCCATATTATTATAATTATCGATTTTAATAAGTTTTACTGCTTTAAATTTCTTGATAAGATTAGGTTTCCATTTAATTTTTGAACTAATGTAGGTATCTGTAAAACCAAAAATATAGCCATTTTTCTTTGTTTTTTCAAACAATACTCTATAATGTTTAAAAAGATGTTTTAAACAATAATTTTTCTTTTTTTTTTTCGAAAGTAATCTAATAATTTTACTGCGTTTGGAACGCATAATTTTTGGGATAGTTTCTTTCATAAAATATGCGTCTGTATTTTCTCTTTCTGAATATGGAAAAACTTGAATATAAGCTAATTCTAAACTTTTTAATAATTTATAAGTTTCTAAAAAGTTAGCTTCTTTTTCGCCCGGAAAGCCTACGATTATATCAGTTCCTACACAAGCATCAGGTATAATATTTAATATTTTTTTAACGTTTTTAATATATCTTTTTACATTATACCTTCTTTTCATCTTATTTAAGATATAATTACTACCTGATTGCAGCGGGAAATGAAAATGAGGAACAAATAGCTTACTTTTTGAAATTAAACTTATTATTCTATTATTTAATAAATTAGGTTCAATAGAAGAAATTCTTATACGAATATTTGCAGTGAGGTTTTGTTCCATTTGATTGAACAAATAAAACAAATCGTATTTTGTTTTATTAAATCCAAAATTTCCAAAATTTCCAAGATTTATACCAGTTAGAACAATTTCTTTAATATTTAGTAAAGCTAGTTTTTTTATAGTCTTTATAATATTAGAAATATTTTCTGATCTAGATCTACCCCTAAAATTAGGAATAGGACAATAACTACATTTATAATCACATCCATCTTGGATTTTTAGAAAAGATCTCGTACGTGTTTCATCCAATGAAACTGAAGACTTATAATAATTCTTAGAAATAGAAATATAATTCTTATTTTTATTTTTTAACTTTAAATAATAAGGTAAATCAAATTTATCTTTAGTTCCAAGTATCAAATTAACATTTTTTAAAATGTTTTCTGTCTTATATAATTTATGCGTAAAACATCCCAATAGTATTATGTATGCCTTTTTATTGATTTTTTTTATCTTTCTAATAAAAACAAATAAATCTTTTTCTGCATTTTCAGTAATACTACACGAATTGATTATATAAATATTTGCAAACGTATACCAAGATACGTATTGATATCCTAAATTTAATAAATTTCTCTTTATTGTAGAGTATTCAGAATAATTTAGTTTACATCCGTAAGTAATGAAAGAGAATCTTAATTTTTCCATTTGGAAAGTTAAAAAAGGTAATACTAAGACTAATACTAAGACTAATACTAAGAAGCAAATAATGAAAAATATTAATGAATATTTATCAGGAAAATATAAAACAAAAGCTGCATTTAAAGCAGGGGATACAGTAAATGTAGATTACGAAATTAAAGAAGGTGATAAAAATAGAATACAATCTTTTAAAGGTATAATAATTAAAAAGCAAGGAAATAGTACATTTACAATTAGAAAATTTAGTGGCACAATTGGTGTAGAAAGAATATTTCCCATAAATTCTCCTATTATTAAAAAAATTAAAATTATTCTGTCTGGAAAAGTTAGAAGATCAAAAATTTATTATTTTAGAAACTTAAGAGGAAAACAAGCTAAAATAAAAAGCATATAAAATTACTAATGAATGTAATGGAATGTATAAAATTACTAATGAATGTATAAATTGTGGAGCTTGTGAATTAGAATGTCCAAATAATGCAATTTATGAAAGTAAAGAGAATAGGTATTTTATAGTACCAGAGAAATGTACTGAATGTATTGGGAAATCTGAAAAGCCTCAATGTGTGGCAGTCTGTCCAGTTAATTGTATAAAAAAGTATAAAAATAAAAATCATGAAAAATAAAAATAAGAAAATTTCTTTTAAAGAAATTGTATCACATGCAAAACAATATGGCTTTGTTTTTCCTAGTAGTGAAATCTATGATGGCATAAATGCGATTTATGATTATGGTCAATATGGAATCTATTTAAAAAATAATATTAAAGAATACTGGTGGAAATCAATGATACAAATTAATGAAAATATAATTGGATTGGATACTAGTATATTAATGCATCCTAATATCTGGAAAGCTTCAGGTCATGTTTCTAAATTCAAAGAAATCTTTTTATATAATGAAGATACTAAATCTAGTTACCGACTTGATTTCTTAATCGACATTTATTTTAAAGAAAAACAGCTTAGAAATAAAGAAAAACAGCTTAAAAATAAACTTAGAAAATATATATATAAAAAATTTCAACTAAATGAAAACTATAAAATATTAATATTAATAAATAAAATTAAAATAAATAAAATTTTAAATAAATGGACTAAAATATATGAGTATAATTTAATGTTCAAAATACCATTAAAAGAACATAAAAATTTTTATTTACGTCCAGAAACAGCACAAGGAATTATTACCAATTTTTTAAATGTCCTAAATACTAGTAAAATTAAAATACCATTTGGTATAGCTCAAATAGGAAAAGTGTTTAGAAAGGAAATAATAGCTAGACAATTTCTTTTTAGAATGCGAGAATTTGAACAAATGGAAATGCAATTTTTTATTCCTCCTAAACAGGAAGAGAAATGGTTGGAATACTGGAAAAAAAAACGTTTAAAATGGCATTTATCCCTAGGTTTAGGTGAAAAAAAATATATATTTTATGAACATGAACAATTAGCACATTATGCTAAAAAGGCATATGATATTCAATTTAAATTTCCTTTTGGTTTTAAAGAATTAGAAGGGATTCATTCAAGAACAAATTTCGATCTTAAAAATCATGAAAAATATAGCAAAAAAAGATTTCGAGTTTTTGATAAAGAAAAAAACAAATTTTATATTCCATATATAATAGAAACTTCTATTGGACTAGATAGGATGTTTTTAGCAGTTTTTTCTGCTGCTTTAAAAAAGGAAACAATTAAAGACACAAAAAAAGAAAGAATTATATTAAAAATTAATCCTGCTTTAGCACCAATTAAAGCGGCTATATTTCCTTTAATACGAGACAAAAGGTTAATTTTTTATGCCAAAGAGATTTATAAAAACTTGAAATTATATTTTCTTTTAAGCTATGAAGAAAATGATTCTATTGGTAAGAGATATAGAAGACAAGATGCTATAGGGACTCCAATTTGTGTAACAATAGATTTCAAAACTTTAAAAGATAAATGTGTAACTCTGAGATTTAGAGATAAAATGTTGCAAAAAAGGGTATTAATTAAAGATTTAAAGAGGGAAATTAAAAAAGAAACCAGTATGAATCAACTTTTTAAGTTACTTATATGATCACAGCTGGATTTGAACCAGCAACCTACTGCTTAGAAGGCACTTGCTCTATCCATTGAGCTATGTGACCCTATCGGGATGATAGGATTCGAACCTATGACCTCCTGGTCCCAAACCAGGTGCGATAACCTTTCTACGCCACATCCCGTAACTTACGGAGAGTGTGAGATTTGAACTCACGAGGTAAAAACCTACAGTTTAGCAAACTGCTCCGTTAACCACTCCGGCAACTCTCCAGAATTAATTAATTAAATAATGATTCTACTTTTTAATTCAGCAAAATATTTTTTCCAATTATTTATTTTCTTTTTAGCTACACCTGATTTAATGGCAGCCTTGGCAACAGCAATAGACACGTTTACCATAAGCCGAGGATCAAATGGTTTAGGAATTATATAATTTTTCCCAAATTTAAGCTTGTTTTCATTATATAGAAGACTTATTTTTTTAGGTACAGGTTCTTTAGCTATCTTAGCTAGTGCATAGAGAGCTGCTAATTTCATGTCTTCATTTATTGAGGTTGCCTTAACATCTAAAGCTCCTCTAAAGATATAAGGAAAACATAAAGCATTATTTACTTGATTTGGATAATCACTTCTACCAGTTGCTATAATAATATCTGAACGTGTTTTTAGAGCTTTGTGGTATTTAATTTCTGGATTTGGATTTGCTAAAGCAAATATTATAGGGTTCCTCGACATACTCCTTAACATTTTTTTTGTTAATATATTCCCAACAGATAAACCAATAAATACATCAGAATTGATAATTATTTCTTCTAATTTTGTATAAGAAGTTTTAACACAAAATTCTAATTTTTCTTTTGTCAAATTTGTTCTACTATTATTTAGTACTCCGTGACTATCACACATAAAAATGTGTTTAACCCCAAGTTTCTTATAAATTCTGCCACAAGAAATGGCAGCCGCACCCGCCCCATTAATAACCATTTTAATATTTTCTATTTTTTTATTTACTAATTCTAAAGCATTAATTAATGCCGCACCGGAAATTATTGCAGTTCCATGTTGATCATCATGCATTACTGGAATCTTTATTTTTTTTAATTCTTTTTCTATTTGGAAAGCTTCAGGAGATTTAATATCTTCTAAATTTATACCTCCAAAGGTAGAGGAAATTGATTTTACAATTTCAATAAACTTTTTGGGGTCTTTTTCCTTAATTTCTAAATCAAAAACATCTATATCAGCAAAAATTTTAAATAATAATGCTTTTCCTTCCATTACTGGTTTAGATGCTTTTGGTCCAATATCACCTAAACTTAAGACAGCCGTCCCATTAGTAATAACTCCCACTAAGTTGTTTTTATTTGTGTATTTATATACTTTGTTTTTATTCTTAATTATTTCTTTACATGGTTCGGCTACTCCTGGTGAATAAGCATAAGATAAATATTTAGGGGAGTAAAATTTTTTACTTGGAATTATTTTAATTTTTCCAGCTGGATATTTCCTATGATAGGATAAAGCTTTTTTCTTTTCTGTTTTCATTATTTTTGTATATATACTTATTAATATAAACTTTATTTTATATTTAGTTAATAGTTAAATTATTATTTTAAAATCAATTTAATTAGGTACGATCTTATTAATTCTGTATACTTTTAGTAAAAGCATCTCTTTTTTATCCCTCTTTATAAGAAGATAAGATCTTTAAGGCCTCACTGGGTGTTTATAGTTTGAATAAATTATTTTATTCCTAGAGCTCAGACAGAATTATTTTGTTTTAAATTTAATTTTAATCGGGATTCCAATTAGATCAAAATTAGACCTTATTTTTTTTTCTAGAAATCTTTTATAAGACCTAGGAATAAGTTTAGGATTATTGCTAAAAAAAATGAATTTCTTAATACCTTTTTTTAAAATTGGGACGCAATATTTTATAGAAAGATTTCTACCATTACTTAAATTTATTGTTTTTTTTTTTAATATCGGAAGCATAATTTTATTAAAATAACTTGTATTTATTTTTTGTTTTTGCTTTTTTATTATACTTATTGCTTGCTTAAAAGCTTTAATAATATTTTGTTTTGAAAAATTAGAGGTGAAATATATTGGCAGATCTGTAAATGGATAAATTTTTTTAATAATATTTTGTTTCAAATTTTGTAAAATACTCTTCTTCTTAATAAGATCACATTTATTAATTAATATAATAATACCTTTAAAGTTCTTTTTAATAATTTGAAAGATCTTTATATCTTGTTTTTGAAACCCTATTTTAGGATCTATTATTAAAAAACATAAGTCAGAATTGGAAATTGCTTGAGTCGTTCTAAGAAATGAAAAGTATTCGAGATCTGCCTTTTTTCTTTTCTGTTTTATTATCCCAGCAGTATCAATCAAAATACATTTAAAATTAAATTTATTAGAAATTACTTCTATACAATCCCTAGTAGTCCCTGGAAGATCACAGACTATGCTTTGATTTTTATTTAATAAGGTATTAATTAAAGATGACTTGCCTACATTTTTCCTGCCTACTAAAGTAATTCTAGGCAGATTGGAAGTTTTTAATTTAATTAATATTTCTGTTTTATTAGAAAAAATAGAATTTAATAATTCGTTAATCCCTTGTCCAGTATAACAAGATAAAAAAAAATAATCCTTAAATCCTAATTTTAAAATATTTTGTGTTTCATAAAGATATGATTTATATTGATCAATTTTATTAATAGCTATAAAAACTTTTTGTTTTGATCTTTGTAAGATATTAGATATATTATAATCTATAGGCAATATTCCAGATAAAATATCTATTACAAAGATTACATCGGTTGATTCTTCAATAGCAAATAAAAATTGCTCACATATTTTAATTTGTAAAGCTTTCTTTCCAATTACATATCCTCCAGAATCTATCAGAGTAAACTTATTCCCTTTCCATTTACACTCACAATATATCCTATCTCTGGTAACTCCACTCGAATAATGAGTAATTGCTTTCTGGTAGCCTGCTAAATAATTAAAAAGGGTAGATTTGCCTACATTAGGATGGCCTACTATAGAAATTCTTTTTTTCATAGTTTAAACTGTTAGATATTAACAAAGAAAAAGCAGTTGGGAAAGCTTGCTTAAAGAATATGTTTATAGGCATTATAAGAACTTCTAACTAAAGGATTGCTTTCAACATATAAAAAGCCCATATCTAATGCTATATTTTTGTAGTATTTAAATTTCTGAGGCGTAATAAAGCTTTGAACTGGGTAATGTGTTAAAGTGGGGGCTATATATTGACCTATTGTTAAGATCTCAATCTTGGCTTTTCTAATATCTTTAAAAGTATTTATTACTTCTACTTCGGTTTCACCTAATCCTAGCATAATACCAGTTTTAGTTCTTATGTCACTTTTTGTTTTGATATATTTTAAAATAGATAAGCTTCTATCATATTTAGCTTGAATGCGTACTGTTTTGGTTAATCTAGGTACAGTTTCTAGGTTATGAGAAATAATTTCTGGGTGTTCCTTAATTATTAGGGCAATTTTGTTTTTATGCCCTTTAAAATCTGGTATTAATGCTTCTATAGTCGAAGTAGAGATTTTTTTAATTTCTCTTATTGTTTTAAGCCATATTTTTATTCCCATATCTTTTAAATCATCTCTATTAACAGAAGTCAAAACAACGTGTTTAATTTCCATTGTTTTGACTGTCTTTGCAATTTTGTAAGGTTCTAACACCTTGATTTTTTTAGGTTTTCCAGTTTTTATCGCACAAAATTTGCAAGATCTAGTACATATATTTCCTAATAAAAGAAAACTTAACACTCCATTTTTCCAACAAGTTCCAAGATTAGGACAATCACTACTTTTACAAATTGTATTTAAGCTTTCTTTTAAAAGGAAATTATTAATATTATCATACTTTCCTCCAATCGGAAATCTAACTTTTAACCAAATTGGTTTATTTTTATTAATATTCATAATCCAAATAATAAATAAAAGAAATTGAAAAGAAAATAAAAAAAACCTCAGAATAAGAAAAAATGAAAACTAATTCAAGGATTGAATCCCAATTAAAATACATATATAGATTACAATTAATTCATTTGCGTTTAAAATATTTAAATTATATAATAAATATATTTACAGTCTTTATTATAAGATTTATTTTGTTTTTAAAACAAAAAAAAAGATATCTATTCTTTTTAACACAAAGACTAAAAAATAACAAAAAACTTTTAAGAAGTAATTCAAAATTAAATATATATAAAAAAAAAATTATCCAACTTTTAAAATCACTTCAAAAAAAGTTGGAGCTTGATCTCGAATATCATTATATTTATTTTCTTTTAAAGAAAAGAAAAGCTTTAAATAAAAAGAATAAAATTCTTATTAAATCAATAAAAATTAAAACGATAAAACAATATCTGCTGATTAAAGACTTCATATTTAAAAGGAAAATTATAAATTATAAAGAAATAAAAGAAAAACTGAAGAAACAGCTTATCTTTTTAAAAGAAATTGAAAAGAAAATAAAAAAACAGATTAATAAAAATTTCTTAAAAAGATATAAACAGATTCTTTCTATAAGTGGAATAGCGGTTGTACCAGTTTATAAAAAGATACCATTTGGTACATATATATTAATTACTCAACAAAAATATTATGAATTATTAGAAAGAAAAAAAATAATTATTGAAGAAATTAGTGGTAGAATCCTAATAGATTTTTATTTAGCTAATAAAGAAAATAATAAGATGAAGAAAATCTTATTTAAGTTTTAATAAGATACGTTGTGGTATTTGAAACCACAGGATTTTGAGTTCAGCGTGTATACCATGCCACCATACAGGCAGATTGCGGATAAAGGGATTCGAACCCTTATATCTTTTTAGATACTAGATTCTAAGTCTAGCGTGTATACCATTCCACCATATCCGCAAGAAATTATTTCTTTTTATGTCTATTTTTTCTGCTTTGTTTTTTTCTTTTATGTGTTGCTATTTTTTTTCTTTTTCTTTTTTTGCCATTTGGCATTTTAATAAAAACTTTTTAGTTATTAATTAATTCTTTAATTTTCTTTACTATTTAAACTACTGTAAATTGACTAGCTTTAATTTTATTAATTTAAATTACGTTAATAAGAAATTTATTTCTTTGAGAAAATTGTCCAGTATTTAATTCTGCTCTCACAATTTAAGGTAAATTGTTTCCCATAAAAATTGAGAACTGCTAATTACATTCGAAAGCTTTTCTAACTTCAGAAATAGTATAATTGACTATTTGTTTCATTTTTTGAGCCCCTTTTTTAAAAATTGTTTCTAACTTATTTTTTCTTTTTATGTAGTATTTATATAAATTACGTTCTCTTTTAAATTTCTTTATTATAAACCTATATAATTCTTCTTTTGCATGTTCGTATCCCATTTTAAAATTATTTTTTATTTTTTCTTTTTTTTCTTTCCCTGCCAAGCTGATATATATATTATATAAATTATCTTTTAATAATTCTTTTTTATTACTTGAAAATTGTTTTTGTGTCTTAATTTTCAGAATTTGTTTTTTAATTTCTTTTTTAGAGGCAAAAAGATCTATAATGTTATTTTTAGTTTTACTCATTTTGGTTCCATCTGTACCGGGTATTAAATTTTCAAGTACTATGGCTTGAGGAAGTGGGAAGATTTTTTTTATATTATTTATTTTTTTGGCTATTTTTCTAGCTATTTCTAAGTGCTGTAGTTGATCTTTTCCTACTAATACTAGTTCGGCTTTACTTATTAATATATCAGCAGCCATTAAAATTGGATATGTTAATATTCCTGTATTTATTGTGTTTTTTTTTTTTACATTTTCTTTAAAAGAATGTACTAATTTTAATCTATTATATGGATATATAATACTAAAAAACCAGAATAATTCAGTAACTTCTGGTAAATCAGATTGTCGATAAAAAAGAAATTTTTTATAATCTATTCCACAAGCTAACCAAACAGCTAAAATTTTGTATGCATTGTTTTTATTATTTTTAATATATTTTAAATTCGTAATAGAATGAAGGTTAGCAATTAAAATAAATTTCTTTTTAAACTTTTCATTCTTTGTTAAAAATATAGTAGGGTAAATAACTCCTATTACATTCCCCAGATGTGGACGACCAGTACTTTTAATACCAGTTAAAAAATTAGACATTGGTTTTCTTACATTAATTAATAAGATAAGATAATGGATATGTTAAAAACAAACATAATATTAGTTTATATAAACTACATAACAAATCCCAAAAGAGAAATGAAAAAAGAAATTAAAGAAAAAATGAATCAAATTTTATATTATTATAAAAATAAACTTTCTAAAATTAGAATAGGAAAAGCCAATACCGATATGTTAGACGATATTACTGTAGAATATTATAAAAATAAAGTGCCTTTATATCATTTATCAAGCCTAGAAGTAATAAATTCAAAAACTATATTAATTAAGCCATGGGAAAAAAAAACTTTGGCTCTAATCGAAAAAAGTATAATTAAATCAAACCTAGGTATTCTTCCAATTAACAAGGGGAAATTTCTCAAATTAGTAATTCCAAGTTTAACAGAAGAAAGGAGGAAAGAAATAATTAAAAGTAATAAGCTAAAATTAGAAACCGCTAAAATTAGTTTAAGAAATATAAGAAAAGATTATAATAATAAAATAATTAAAGAGTTTAGTGAAACAGATTTAATTGAAAAATATAAAAAGGATGTGCTTGAAGCAACTAAAGAATATATTTATAAAATAGAAAAAATATTTGAAAATAAAAATAAAGAAATACTTAAAATCTAGATGTGCCATACGATAAGATCTATTTTAAAACAAAATACGAATTTAATAAACCAAAAAATAGTTGTAAATGGGTGGGTAAAACATATAAGATCAAATAAATTAAAAAAGTTTGTGATAATAAACGATGGTTCAACCATAAGAAATTTACAACTTATAGTAAAAAATGAAACCCGAAAACTTAATAGAGGTACTTTTTTAAAAGTAAAAGGCAAAATAGTATTAAGCAAAGGAAATAAACAAATTATTGAGCTGTTAGCAAAAAACATAAGAATATATGGCTTATTCAAAGAGAAAGATTTTCAAAAGACCATATTGCAACCGAAAAAACATAGTTTTAATAAATTAAGACAACAAGCTTATTTAAGATTTCGTACTAATTTATTTAGTTCAATAATGAGGGTTAGACATAATGTCTCTTACCTAATTCATAAATATTTCAATAAAAGGGGGTTTTATAATATTCAAACCCCTATAATAACTAATTATGATTCAGAAGGGTATAGTCAACTGTTTAAGGTAACTACTAAATCAGATTTTTTTGGAGAAAATGCCTTTTTAACAGTTTCTGGACAATTGCATGGAGAATCGGCGGCGTTAGGATTAGGAAAAATTTATACTTTTGGCCCTACTTTTAGAGCCGAAAATTCCAATACTCCTAGACATTTAGCAGAATTTTGGATGGTAGAACCAGAAGTAGCTTTTTTTAATTTAAAAAATAATATGTATTTAGCTGAGCATTTTATTAAATATATAATGAAAAAAATTATTAAATTATCTTATGAGGATTTATTATTTTTGGATAAAAACAATCAAATATTTAATAATATTAATTTAATATTAAATAAAGACTTTAAAAGAATAACTTACTCAAAATCCCTTAAAATTCTAAGTCAAAATGGGTATCAAATTACATGGGGAAAAGATTTAAAGTCAGAACATGAAAAATTTTTAGTAGAAAATTATTTTAATTCCCCGATAATTATATTTGATTATCCAATTGATTTAAAACCATTTTATATGAGAATAAATAAAGACAAGAAAACAGTATCAGCAATGGATATTATTTTTCCTTATGTAGGTGAAATTATTGGGGGTTCACAAAGAGAAGAAAGATATAAAATACTATTATCACAAATTCAATATTTTAAATTAAAACAAAAAGATCTAGAATGGTATATTAATACTCGAAAATTTGGAACTGTTCCACACAGTGGGTTCGGATTAGGTTTTGATAGACTAATTCAGTTCATTACAAATATGAAAAATATAAGAGAGGTAATACCATTTCCAAGATCTCCCAAAAAGATTTATACATAACTCAGACTAGTTAAATTTTGCTAGGTCTCATAGCTCAGCTTGGTTAGAGCACTTGACTCATAATCAAGAAGTCGCTGGTTCAAATCCAGCTGAGACCACAAAATATGTCGAAATAATTTTATTTTTATGAAAGCTTGTTTTGAAGCTTTAGGTAACCAGTTTGTGGCAAGAAAAGAGAAAGATTTATATATACCTTTTTTAAAATTAGAAAAAATAGGCCAACAAATTTTGTTCCAAAAAATTATTTTATTTCTAAATAATGGCAAGGTTAAAATAGGCAGACCATATTTGAAGAATATTTACATTTTAGCAGAAGTAATTGGTCATAGGAAAGAAAAAAAAATAATTGTTTTTAAAAAAAAAAGAAGAAAAGGGTATAAACTGAAAAAAGGTCATCGCCAAAAGATGACTAAAATAAAAATTATATCAATAGTAAAAAAAATAAGACATGGCACATAAAAAGGGAGTTGGAAGTTCTAGAAATGGTCGTGATTCTCGAAGTAAACGCTTAGGGGTAAAAACATATGGTGGCCACATAGTTAAACCAGGAAATATAATTGTAAAACAACGTGGTTCGAAATTTTTACCTCTACAAAATGTTTACATGAGTAAAGATTATTCTATACATTCTTATATTTATGGAAAGGTGTGTTTTAAAAACAAAGGAATAAAAAAATTTATATCAGTTTTATCGTTAGATAACTGAAGGGGCTGATTTGGTTTTGACATCAAGTAAATATAATAAGATAGCATATCGTGAAATGTAATGAAATCACGTAAAAAATTCATTACAAAAAACTAAATGGCAAAAATTACTCTCTTGCAGCTTAAGCTTTTTTTAAGCTAAAATATTACAAAATTGATTGGTTATAATTTTAGGGCTGCTAACATTAGAACTTACTAAATATGTATAAATCTTATTATATTGCTTGTTTGGACACGGGTTCGATTCCCGTCAGCTCCATAAAGATGTCCCAAGATGGATTTAAAATCAGCCTTTTATGAAACGTTAATAGTGATTTCTCCGACTGTTTCAGAAGAAGAAAAAAAACAAATTATTTCTTCCTATGAAAACTTCTTAAGAAGAGAAGGAAGAATAATTTATCAAATTAAATGGGGTAAAAAAAAATTAGCATATATTATAAATAAAAAGAGATTTGGCATATATCATATATTTTATTGTAAAATCCTAAAAAGCTCAGTAAAAAACTTAGAAAAAAAATTAAATCAAGATGAAAATGTAATTCGTTTTTTAATTCTTAAAATTAAGAAGAAAGCTCTAAATTATTTCGAGTCAAAAGTTAATATAACTTTAAATAAGAAATTAGATGAATAAAAAAGCGGCACTTAAATATTTAACGCCATTAAATATAGAAACTAAACCTAAGAATAAAACCTGTTATTTCCAAAATAAACAAATTAATTTTATAGATTATAAAAACTTTTACCTTTTAAAAAAATTTTTAAATGAAAGAGGGGAGATTTTACCTCGCAGAGTAACTGGTACTACCACTAAAAAACAGAGAAGACTTAAAATTGCTATAAAAAGATGTCGACATATTGGTTTATTGCCTTTTACTACTGATAATTTTAAATAAATATATGAAAATTCTTTTAATTAAAGAGGTTAAAGAATTAGGAATTAAATATGATATAGTTGATGTTAAACCAGGGTATGCTAAAAATTTTTTATTTCCTAAAAAACTAGCAATTTTATTTACTGATTCACTTAAAAAAAAATATTTTAATATTTTAAATAAAAATATAAATAATGAAAAAAAACTTATTAATAAATTTAATAAAGAAATTATTAAAATTAAAAAATTAAATTGGGTGTTTTATAAAACAGCAAGTAAATCGGGTGTTTTGGATAAGACTTTATCTAAAACAGATATTTTTAATATTTTTTTAGAAAAAAAAATTAATATTAATATTGATCAAATCCATGTTAACACAACTCTAATTAATAAAATAGGTCAATATAAATTTGAAGTTAAATTTAGTAAAAAAATATTTAAGACAATTAATATAATAATTATTACTAAACCAAAGAAATGATAAGAGTTCGTTTTGCTCCCAGTCCAACTGGCCCATTCCATATAGGGAATTTAAGAACTGCATTATTTAATTATTTATTTGCAAAGAAGAATAAAGGATCTTTTATCCTAAGATTTGAGGATACAGATAAAGAAAGATTTCTTAAAAAATCTGAAAAACATATTTTAAATTCTCTTAAATGGTGCGGGATTATTCCTGATGAGGGACCAGACACCGGAAAATATGGGCCTTATCGTCAATCTAAAAGAAAACATATATACAAAAAATATATAAAATATTTATTGAAAAATGAATATGCTTATTATGCTTTTGAAACCAAAGCTGATTTAAAACAAATAAGAAATGAGTATAAAGAAAAAGGGAAATTATTTCTATATAATTCTTTAACTAGAAGTCAACTAAAAAATTCATTGAATGAGTTTGCTTTTAAGCATGTAAAAACAAAACAGGCTACAATAAGATTAAAAGTCCCAGCATCAACGACGATTAAAGTTAATGATATATTACGTGGAAATATTTCCATAAATTCCAATTCACTAGATGATAAGGTATTAGTAAAATCTGATGGCAATGTTACCTATCATTTAGCCAATGTAATTGATGATCATCTTATGAAAATTTCACATGTCATTAAAGGAGAAGAATGGATTTCTTCTTTTCCTATACTACAATTGTTGTATAATTTTTTTAATTGGAAAATGCCTAATTTTTTACATCTTCCTTTGATCTTAAATCCCTTAGGAAAAGGTAAATTAAGTAAAAGAAATTCGAACCAATTCAATTTTCCTATCTTTCCATTAAAGTGGAAAGATCCTATCAAATTAACGACTATTCTTGGGTATCGTGAATTAGGATATTTACCAGAGGCTTTGCTTAATATGTTAGCCTTTTTTGGTTGGAATCCAGGTGGAAATAAAGAAATTTTTTCATTAAAAGAATTAATATCTACCTTTTCATTAAAAGATATTAATTTTACTTCGGCTAGATTTGATAAAGAAAAAATGAAATGGATTAATCATAGACACCTACAATGCCAATCGGTTTCTGATTTGACTCGGTTAGTTAAAATAAGTTTGAAAGAGAAAAAAATTTCTTTTAATAATGATCAAAAACTACAACAAATTATTTTACGAATTAGATCCCAATGTACTTTTGTCTATCAAATCATAGAAAAGTCAATTTATTTCTTTAAAACCCCAAGTTTAAAGAAAACTTACATAAGTAAAGTTTTATTAAATAAAAATATAAATAAAAACATTTTATTTCTAATAATAGAATGGTTAAAAAATAATGATAAAAATAATTTAAAATTACTAAAAATTTTCTTTTATAAATTAGCTCTTAACAAAAATATTAAGATCTCTTATTTATTTAAAATCTTACGGATTAGTTTGGTTGGAAAATTAATTGGATTAGATATTTATTTTATAATTAAAATATTAAAAAAAAAGGAGCTGATGAAAAGAATACTAAAGCTAATGTTTTTATTAAATTAATACTTAATTGTTTTAACTTTAAAACTCTGAAACAAGAAGATATAGGTACAATTATTTTGGCTTGATTTATTGAGAGGTTTCAATAATCGGTTTAATTGCAGAAATAACTGTATTAGAGTCATGTAATATTACTATTTTTTTTTGAGGTATATTTTTTACATAATAATTTTCTCCTATATCTAAATTTTCAATATTAATCTCTATATGATCTACCATATTCTTAGGTAAAGCCTTAATTTTTAAGTTTCGTATTTTAGATATATACTCCCCACCTTTATAAACTCCTTTTGCTTTTCCTATGGGTTTAATAGGCACTTCATAAGTAATATACTTTATAGGGTTTAATTCAAAAAAATCTAAATGCAATATTTTTTCTGTAATTGGGTTATATTGGATTTCTTTTAATATAGTAGTAATATTGATTTCATTGTTTATAGATACTATAAATTTGCTTAATGTGTTATTTTTAATTATTTTTTCTACTAAATAAGAATCCAAAACAAATTTAATGTTTTTATTCTTCCCATACACTATGCAAGGTGTGTAACCAGATTCTCTGAAACTTTTTATATGTTTTTTATTTCCAATTACTCTTTTTTCTACTTTTAAAATTATTCTTTTCATTTCCAAGATTTAACTACAAGATTTACTAATATTTACTATCTAGAAACAAGAAAAGAAATATTATATTATTGTTATTGGTACTGTGGCCGAGTGGTTAGGTAAAGGTCTGCAAAATCTTTAACAGTGGTTCGATTCCGCTCAGTACCTTTTATTTAAACGGGAGAGATGATATCTTTTTATTTTTACTATAATTTTTCATTTAAAAAAAAAATAGAAAAAATATTACGATATGAAAAAAGTAATTTTAAAAAAATTATTTATATTTTTTGCAATAATAAATATATTTCTACTCTAAATTTTTTTGTTTTTAAAAACACCAAATGGACTGATGTTATCACATTAAAACAGACTGATCGCAAACAAGTAGGAGAAATTTATATAAATATTGAGATGATAAAATTTAACTCTATTGTCTTTAAAAAAAAATTTTATGATGAATTAAAAAGAGTAATGATACATGGAGTCTTACATTTAATTGGGTACGAAGATAATAATAAGCAAATTACTGAAAAAGAAAAATATGTCCTCAAACAGCTTTGATGTAATTGTAGTAGGAGCCGGACATGCTGGATCCGAAGCTGCGGCTGTATCGGCCAAATTAGGCTCTAAAACCTTGTTAATTACTTCTGAGATAGATAACATAGCTAAAATGTCTTGCAATCCAGCTATTGGTGGGATAGCAAAAGGGCAAATAATAAAGGAAATTAATGCGTTAGGTGGCCTATCAGGACTTATAACTGACAGAAGTATGATACAATTTAGAATGTTAAACCAATCTAAAGGTCCGGCAATGTGGAGTCCAAGAGCACAATGTGATAGAAGAAAATTTCTAAAAAATTGGAAATCTGCTTTAAAAAAAATTAGGAATTTATCTATTATTCAAGATACTATAATTGACTTGATAATTCGTAATAAGAAAATACTCGGTGTTAAATCTTTAGTAGGTAAAAATATATTTGGAAAGGCCGTAATTTTAGCTGCTGGAACCTTTCTAAATGGTAGAATTCATATTGGAAACAAAAAAACAGACGGTGGGCGATTATCAGAAACCGCAGTTTTAGGCTTAACTAAAAAGCTTACAAACCTTGGATTTGTTTCTGGCCGTCTTAAAACTGGTACCTCCCCAAGAGTAGATGCTAGATCATTAAATTATAATAAAATGATAATTCAGAATGGAGATCTTCCAATTGAAGCTTTTTCTTTTTTGAAGAAAACAAAAAAACAAAATAAATGTTATATTACTTATACCGATGAGAAACTTCATGAATTAATTAGAAATAATATTCACCTTTCTCCATTGTATAATGGAAATGTGAAAAGCAAAGGTCCAAGATATTGTCCTTCTATTGAGGAAAAAATATATAGATTTCCAAATAAAACTAGGCATCAAATATTTGTCGAACCTGATGGTAACCATTCTATAGAAATGTATATAAATGGATTCTCAACATCTTTACCAATCGAAATACAAAAGAAAGCCTTATTAAAAATACCTGGTTTCGAAAAAGCAATAATTTTAAAACCAGGATATGCAATCGAGTATGATTATTTCAATCCAAATCAATTAAAACAAAATTTAGAAACTAAAATAGTTGAAAACCTTTTTTTTGCAGGGCAAATTAATGGGACTACTGGATATGAAGAAGCCGCAGCACAAGGTTTAATTGCAGGCATAAATGCTCATTTAAAAATTACTCAAAAAAAACCTTTAATCTTAAAAAGAAATGAAGCCTATATTGGCGTTTTAATAGATGATTTAATAAATAAAGGTACTCAGGAACCATACAGAATGTTTACCTCACTAGCAGAATATAGAATTTTATTAAGACAAGATAACGCCGATCAAAGATTAATGCCTATAGCTTATAAATTAGGATTAATTTATAATAATATTATATATAAATTAAGAAATCAAAACAAAAAAATTAATCTCTGTATTCAATTTTTTAATAATCGAATTAATTCTAGAAAAATAAAAACAAATTATTTTAAAAATAAGGCTATAAAAATTATTAAGTTTTTATCTTCAACAAAATTTACAATTAAAGATATAATAAAAATTTCATTAATTAAAAACTTTATAAAAGAGAATAAAATATCTAATAAGATTTTAAAGAAACTTTCTATTCTGCTCAAATATAAAGTCTATTTAAAAAAAGAAGAAGAAAATGTTAAAAGAATTTTAAAATTAGAAAATTTAATAATTCCTAAAAATTTTAATTACGATAAGATTAAATCTTTATCTCTAGAAGCAAGGGAAAAATTATTTAATTTTAAACCTAAAAATCTTGGTGAAGCTTTAAAAATTAGTGGAATTTCTCACTCAGATTTAAATAATTTATTATTCTATATAAGATCGTGATCTATGCATCCAAAAAATTTTTTAGAAAAAATTATTGAGAAAGATATTAAAAAAGGGTTCCCGAAGGAAAATTTATCATTTAGATTCCCTCCAGAACCTAATGGGTATTTACACTTAGGGCATGTGAAATCAATATATCTAAATTTTTACCTTGCTGAAAAATATAAAGGTCCTTTTATCTTGCGTTTTGATGATACTAATCCTCTTAAGGAAGAATCAAAATTCATTCAAGCAATTAAAAAAGATATAAAATGGCTAGGGTTTAAGTGGGTTAAAGAAACTTATGCATCCGATTATTTTTTGAAGCTTTATAAACTAGCTAAGAAATTAATCTTAAAAGGCAAAGCTTATGTAGATAGCCAAAACAAACAGGAAATTAAAGAACAAAGAAAAACTTCTTATGAAGTTGGGATAAAAAGTCCTTTTAGAAATAGGTCAAAAAAGGAAAATATAAAATTATTTAAAAAAATGAAATCTGGTTTTTTTAACGAAGGTGAATGTGTCTTACGAGCTAAAATAGATATGAACTCCCCTAATCTAAAACTTAGAGATCCTATTATGTATAGAATACTAAAAAAAAAGCACTACAAAACTAAAAATAAGTGGGTAATATATCCCACTTATGATTGGGCACATGGGCAAAATGATTATTTAGAAAAAATCTCACATTCTTTATGTACGTTAGAATTTAAACATAATAATCCATTATATAACTGGTTTATTCTTCAAATTAAAAATAAAAATAATGTAATTTTGCCAAAACAATATGAGTATTCTAGATTAAATTTAAATTACTCTTTAATGAGTAAAAAAAAAATACAAAGTTTAATTAAAAACAAACTGGTGGATAATTGGGATGACCCAAGATTACCAACCATTTCTGGGCTTCGAAGAAGAGGTTTTACTCCTAAATCTATTTGTAACTTTATAAAAGAAATAGGAATTTCCAAAAGAGAAAATAATATTGATATTTCTTTATTAGAATTTCATCTAAAGAAACATTTAAATAAAATTGCTGAGAGGGTAATGGTCGTATTTAATCCTCTCACTTTAATAATAGAAAATTTTAAGAAAACTAAATGGTTAATAGAAAAAAACAACCATAATTCTGATATATATCGTAAAATTCCATTTTCTAGAGAAATCTATATAGAAAGCAAAGACTTTTTAGAAACTAAAACAGATAACTTTTTTCGTTTATCGATTGGTCAAAAAGTAAGATTAAAATCTGCGTTTCTAATAACAGCTAAATCTATAATAAAAAATAATAATGGGAATATCAAATATATATTGTGTCAATTATACAAAAAGAAAAAAAAGAAGCAGGCCACTTTACATTGGGTATCTAAAATATATTCTTTCCCTATTAACATAAATTTCTATGGAAAATTATTTAACATTAAATTTCCTAACAAAGTAAAAAATTTTAGGAATTATGTTAATGAAAATTCAAAAATAAAAGCAAAAGCTTATGCTGAACCTTATTTAAAAAATGCTAAACCTGAAAATAAATATCAATTTATACGAAGTGGTTATTTTTGTCTTGATAAAGAAAGTAGTAGTAAAAATTTAATATTTAATCAAATAGTTTCGTTCCAAAAAAACTATTAGATTTTTATAATTTTCTATAGCTTATAGCCTACTTTGAGTTTAATCTTAAGCTTAAGAATTAATATTAAATAATATGAAGCTTGAATCTTTGATTGAACACGAAAAAATAAAAGCTGAATTATATAATTTTTGTAAATTTAATATATTGCCAACGGGTATTTTACTTCTTGGCCCGGAAGGCTGTGGAAAGTTTAAATTAGGAATAAAATTTCTAAAAAAGCTTTTAAAAATTGATATGTTAGCACATCCAGATATACAGTTTCTTTTTCCTTTACCGAATTTACCTAAACAGAAAAGTAATTATTTTTATAATAAATGGCATAATTTTTTAGTTAATCAACCTTATGGTAGTTTATTAGATTGGAAAAAAAAAATACATTATGAAAATAAAGATTGCAAAATTTCCTTAGAGCAAGTTGAAGCTGCTTTAAAAATGATAAATTTAAAATCTTATGAACTTTCTCATAAGGTTGTAATATTTTGGATGTTAGAACACTTAACTATTCAAGCAGGGAATAAATTATTAAATGTTTTAGATTCTCCACCAAAGCGAGTGTTTTTTTTATTTATTGGAGAAAATGAAAACTTAATTTTACCAACTCTAAAATCTAGGTTACTTATAATAAAATTAAAACTAATTTCTAATAAAATTATTGAAAAATATTTAATTAGAAAGTTTCATTTATATAAAAAACAAGCACAAACTATAGTTGCTATTTCAGCAGGTAATCTTAATACTATCTTTAAAATTTTAAAGAATAAAAACAATAATTTAAATCTTAATTTTATATTTTGGATGAGAATGTTATTCAATTTAAAACATAAAATAGATTCCTTCTTGAGATGGGGGTCCCAAATTAATTCCTGGAATAGGGACAAAAAAAAAAGTTTTCTTTTGTTTTCCTTAGAGATTTTTAGAATTGCACATCGATATAAATATGATAAAAATTACATCAATCCATTTTTTTATTATAAAAATTTTAATTGGAAACAATTTTGTAGATACATAAATACTAAAAAAGTCAGGATAATAAATCACTTAATAAGTGATGTAATTAAAGGTATTGACAGATATTATTTATTCTTATTTAATTTTTTAGATTTGTCTTTTAATATGAAGAAAATATTATTTAATAAATAATATGAAGAAAATATTATTTAATAAACTATGAGATTTCTTCTAAATTTTTGTATTCTCGCTCATATTGATCATGGAAAAACTACACTAACGGATATATTATTAGAGTATACTAATACTATATCGAGAAAAAAGATTGAGATAAATAGAAGAGGAATACACTACGTCAACTGAGAAATCTTTCTTTACCTAAATCTACTTATATTTCTATTTTAAAAAAAGGAAAGTAAAAAAAATTAAGATTTAATCTTTAAATTAAAGATTTCCTCAGTAGCTCAGTTTGGTTAGAGCACCTGACTGTTAATCAGGGTGTCGTTGGTTCAAATCCAGCTTGAGGAGCCTACCTTTCAATTGCTATTGAAACTGTTTTGTTATTTACATAACAATAGAAATTTATCTTTCTTTTATTTAAGATTAGTTTTTTAACTAAAGCCTCAGTGCTTATATATTTAGAATATGTTTTTATAGTTATTAAAAACATATCCTCATCACTGTTAAGATACACGACTATTCTCTGAGTAACAGTAAAGCCTTTTTTCTTTCTCAAATTTTGAATTACTTTGATTAAATCTCTTAATAAGCCTTCTAAAATTAATTTCTTCGTGAGTTGTGAGTCTATTCCAACAATGAAATCTTGATTAATACTTAATTTCCAGAAGTGTTTGGGTTGATAATCTATTATCAAGTCTTTTATAGTTATATTAAATTTTTTATTCTTTATATTTATATTTATGTTTTCTTTTATTTCTAACTTATTTTTTTTTATATAAGATTTAAGCAAATTAATATCTTTTTTATATCTTTGTCCTAAGAAATTATAATTAGGTTTTATATCCAGAGTGGCTATCTTATTAAGAGTTGGGTTTATTTTTATTTGTTTGACATTAACTTCATTTTTAATTAAATTTAAGATATCTTTATATAATAATATCTTATTAGACTCTTTTTTAAGTAGAATAATTGCTTTGGTTAATTTTTGTCGAACTTTAATATTATTTTTTTTTCTAAGAAATAATATTTTGGAAGTAATATTTTGTGCTAATTTCATGCTCTTTTCTAGAGATTTATCTACTAATTTGGTTTTAGAAAGAGGAAATTTAACTAGATGTACACTTTCATAAGGTTCTGTTTTTTTTATATTGAGATTATTATAAAATTTTTCCATAAAAAATGGTGCAATAGGTGAAGATATTTTAAATATAGTAATTAAACAAGTATAAAGTGTTTTATAAGCGTTAATCTTCTCTTCATTATAATCATTTTTCCAGAATTTTCTTCTAGAAAGCCTAATATACCAATTACTTAAATCAAAAATTACAAATTGTTCTATTGTTTTTGCTACTTTAAAAATGTTATATTTTTTATAATAGCTTGATATATCTTTTATTAAAGTATTTAATTTAGAAATTATCCATTTTTCTAATAAATTTAGATTTTCTATTTTAATTTCCATTTCGTTGGGTAAAAACTGATCTATATTTGCATATAAAGCAAAGAAAGAGTATGAATTAAATAAAGTACCAAAAAACTTTTTTGTTACCTGTTTTATTCCTTTTTCATCAAATTTAATATTTTCCCATGAGTTAGAATTAGAGATTAGATACCATCTGATCGGATCAGCACCATATTTTTTTAATAGTTTTATTGGATTAATTGTATTGCCCTGAGTTTTCGACATTTTTTTCCCTAATTTATCTAAAATTAAACCATTGGAAATGGCCGTTTTAAACGCAATAGAATTTGAAATTAGAGTAGAAAGAATATGCAAAGTAAAAAACCAACCTCTAGTCTGATCTACACCTTCACAAATAAAGTCAGCTGGAAAATTTATTTTATTTTCTATTAATTTTCTATTCTCAAAAGGGTAATGTAGTTGTGCATAAGGCATTGCCCCCGAATCAAACCAAACATCAACAATTTCGGATTCTCTTTTAAGAGGTATTTTGTTTTTAGAGACTAAGATAACTTTATCTAAAGTCTGTTTATGAAGATCTATTTTGGAATAATTTTTTCTTTTCATATTCCCAATTATAAAATCTTCAAATGGATTTGTTTTCATATATCCAGCAACAATTGATTTATCTATTTCCTTAATTAATTCTTCAATTGAGCCTATTATTTTTTCTTCTTTCTTTGCAGTTGAGCGCCAAATTGGTAATGGAATTCCCCAATATCTACTTCTAGAGATATTCCAATCTTTTAAATTTTTTAACCAATTTTCGAATCGTTTAATACCTGTACTTCTTGGTATCCAATTAATTAATTTATTTAATTTAAGTAATTTGTTTTTATATTTGCTGGTTTTAATAAACCAAGAACTTATTGGATAATATAATATTGGGGCTTTAGTTCTCCAACAATGTGGATAAGAATGGATATGCTTGCCAATTAGAAAAATTTTCTCTTTTTTTTTTAAATATAAAGCTATTTTAAAATCGGTTGATTTTGATTTTGAGAATGATTTTTCTTTCTTATTTTCATATTCTGTTTTAATAAATTTTCCACTAAATAGTGGATGTAAATTTTTTATAAATTTACCTTTATTATCTACTAAAGGTATTAAATTATTGTTTTTACCCCTTATCATCATCATAGGAATTTTTTTGTTTTTAGCCAATTCAAAATCTGTTTCTCCAAAACTAGGTGCGATATGCACAACCCCTGTTCCTTCTGATTGCCTTACGAAATCTCCAGCTATGATTTTAAAAGCTTTTTCACAACCTTCATAAGGTTTTTTCCAAGTAATAAGTTGCTCATACTTGGTATCCAAAAGTACTTTCCCTTTAAAGGTTTTAATAATTCTATATGGAATTTTATTCTGCTTGTTTTTAAATAAAGTAATTTTATTATTTCTTTTAAAAAACAAGCGACTATCTAAAGTTTTAGATATCGTTTTCTTAGAAAGAATTATATTTATTTTTTTTAAGGTATAAGGATTATAAGTATTTATTAAAACATATTCTATATTTCTGCCTATTGCTAAGGCTGTATTAGCGGGTAGTGTCCAAGGTGTAGTCGTCCATGATAAGATATATATCTCCTCTTTAATATCCTCAAAGGTTTTCTTAATTTTGAATTGAGCTATTACTGCAGTATCTGTTCTGTTTTTATAACAGCCTGGATAATTTAATTCATGTGTACTTAAACCAGTGCCTGCAATTGGGGAATAAGGTTGAATTTTAAAAGCTTTATAAAGATTATTTTGATTATATATTTGTTTTAATAACCACCATACTGTTTCTATATATTTGGTATCATAAGTAAAATATGCATTTTTAAAGTCTAACCAATACCCAATTTTATTACTAATTTCATTCCAGGTTTTAACATTTTTGTTTACCAGACTTTTACAGTTTTTATTAAATGTTTTTATTCCAATTTTTTTTTTAATATCGTGTTTTGATATCCCCATTTTCTTTTCTACTACTAATTCTACTGGTAAGCCATGAGTATCCCAACCTGCTATTCTACTTACTTTATTATTGTTTAATGTAAAATATCTACAGAATATATCTTTAATAGTTCTAGAAAATAAATGATGTAAACCTGGTTTCCCATTTATTGATGGGGGTCCCTCATAAAATACAATCTTATTTTTATAATTTTTGGAGAAACATTTTTTAAATATTTTTTTTTCTTCCCAAAATGTTTTTATTTCGTTTGAAATTTCAGACATTTTTAACTTATTGTATTCTCTGAATATTTTGGCCATTTTTTATTTTGATTTATATATTATTATTAGTTCATTTTTTAGTTTTGATTCTTAAATGTTGGGGGACAGGACTTGACTTGCGGGGACAGGACTTGACTTGCGGGGACAGGACTTGAACCTATGACCTTCGGGTTATGAGCCCGACGAGCTACCATCTGCTCTACCTCGCAAAAACTTAATATTATCTCTTGAAAGAATCTATCAGTTTCTAATTACTTTTCTACTAATATAAGTAAAATCTTTTACGGACAATTGTTCGACTCTTTTCTTAAAAATGGGATTATTCCTAAAGTTTTTTTTAAATAAGAGATATTTCAAAGAATTTTTTAATTTTTTTCTTCTTTGGTTAAAGGCTGTTTTTACGACTTTGTGAAGAATAGAATAATTTATATTTTTTTTATTTTCTATTTTTATTAGTTTAATAACAGCTGATTTTATTTTTGGTTTAGGACTAAAAACTGAGTTATTTACTGTAAATAGATATTTCGTTTTAAAAAAGCTGTTTATTAAAATTGTTAATCCACTTAGATTTTTTTTATTGACTATTCTCTCCCCTACTCGTTTAGGGAACATTCCTATGCATTCTGATATAAAATCTTTATATTTAAGTATATAAAATAATATTTGAGAAGATATACTATATGGAAAATTTCCTATTATTATAAAATTTGTAAAATTAAAATGCAAGGGATTAAATTTTATAAAATCTACATTTAGTATTCTGTTTTTTAAATTTGGAAATTTATGCCTTAATAAATTAACATATAGACTATCTATTTCGATTATTAATAAATTTGAGTCTAATAAATATTGTGTCAATATTCCTTTTCCTGGTCCTATCTCAATCACATTGATGGAGTTTTTAGTCTTTTTATAATAGAGAGCATTTACTATTTTTTTGGCTATATTATTATCTCTCAAAAAAATCTGTCCTAAGTTTTTAGCATATTTCATACTTTAATCTGTTTGTTTGAAGTATTTAAACTCATTTATTAAATTTTCTATTTTTCCATTCAGAAATTCTTCTAAATTATAAAAAGATTTTTTAAGTCTGTGATCTGTTACCCTCCCTTTATGAAAATTATAAGTCCTAATTTTTAACGATCTATCTCCAGTAGAAATTAAAAGTTTTCTTTTAGTAGAAATTTGTTTTATTTGTTTACTTATTTTTAAGTTTAATATTCTATCTTTTAACACTTTCATAGCTTTTTCTAAATTTTTATGTTGTGAACGTTCTTCTTGACATTCGGCAATTAGACCAGTTGGTAAATGAGTTAATCTAATTGCGGTTTCAGTTTTATTGACATTTTGTCCGCCAGCACCTCTTGATCTAAAAGACTCTCTTTTTATTTCTTCTGGATTAAGATAAATCTTAAGTTTTTTATTTATTTCTGGTAAAACGGCAACAGTAATAGCAGAAGTATGTAGTCTACCTTGGGCTTCCGTTTCCGGTATTCTTTGTACACGATGTACTCCAGATTCGTATTTTAAAATATTATATACATTTTTCCCATATATTTTAATTATAACTTCTTTATAACCTTTATAACTATTAGTGGTATAACTTAATAGTTTAAATTTCCATGAAACTTCTTTAAAATACATAGTATACATCCTCAAAATTTCTTCAACAAATATACAGGCTTCATTTCCACCTGTTCCAGCTCTTAACTCTATAATTGCACTATTCTTATTTATTTCTTTTTCTTTTAAAGACTTCTTTATTTTTTTTAAAGACTTCTTTATTTTTTCAATTAAAAGACTAATTTCTAAATTAATTGATTTTAATAATTGTTCATCTTGAGATTCGCTAGCTAATTCTATTAAATCTAATATATCCTTTTTCTGAGTTTTATATTGTTTATATATATCAATTATATTATTATATAATTTATATCTTTTTAAAAGAAAGAGATATTTATTCTTTTTTTTAGAATTATTGTTCAATAAAAAATATTCATTATTTTTTTTAATTTCGAGTTTTATTTTTTTTAGTTTTTTTAAAGTTTTGATATTCATATTATGAGATTTATTTTTTAAACAATAATAATTATATTATGTATATAATCTTCCAAAAGTTTCTATAAATAGATTGAACTTGTTAAAATACCCAAATAAAATAAAACTCAAAAGAAATTTGATAGTTTGTGAAGGAGTATTAGAAATAGTAAATCAAAACTTTGGGTTTTTGAGATCTGCTAAATTTAATTATTTATCTTCTAATGAAGATGTATACATAACTTATACACAAATTAAGTCTTTTTATTTAAAAAATGGCGATACAATAAAAGGATTAATCAGATTTCCCAAAAAATGGGAAAGATATTTTTCTATTAAAAGAATTTTTAGAATAAATGGAAGGAAGCCTGTCTTATTAATTAATAGAGTATCTTTTAAATTTTTAACCCCTTTGTACCCTAATGAAAAATTGAAAATTTCTGGGAGATTAAGTACTTATTCAACTAGAATAATTGATCTGTTTGTCCCAATTGGGAAAGGACAAAGAGGAATGATTGTTGCTCCACCTAAAACAGGTAAGACTACTTTATTAAAAGAGATAGCTAATACTATCTCATTTAATCATCCTGAAGTATATTTAATAATTCTTTTAATAGATGAAAGACCAGAAGAAGTAACTGATATTAAAAGAAATGTTAATTGTGAAGTTATTTCTTCCACTTTCGATGAACCTTACCAAAAACATGTTAAAATTGCTAATTTAGTTTTAAATAAATCTAAAAGATTAGTTGAATGTGGACATGATGTGGTTTTATTATTAGATTCCATTACAAGATTAGCTAGGGCATATAATACCCTAACACCATCTTCTGGAAAGGTCTTATCAGGAGGAGTAGAAGCTAAAGCTCTACATAAACCCAAAAAATTTTTTGGAGCTGCTAGAAATATTGAAGGTGGTGGATCATTATCGATCTTAGCTACTGCAATAATAGAAACTGGTTCAAAAATGGATGAAATAATTTTTGAAGAATTTAAGGGAACAGGTAATCTAGAATTACAATTAGATAGAAAAATTGCTAATAAAAGAATATTTCCAGCGATTAATTTATTAAAATCTAGTACTAGGAAAGATAATTTGTTAATTGATTTAAAGACTTTAGAAGAAGTTTGGATTATAAAAAGAAACCTGTTTTTAACGTCTCGGTCTCCTGCTGAAGCTATTAAGAGTATTAGAGAAAATCTTCTCCAGACATCTAATAATGATGATTTTATAAAATTGATGTCTAAAAAAATAAAAACTTAGAATTTATCTAGACTGCAAAGGCTAGGTCTAATTTAAATAATCTTAAAACTAAAATAAATTTTTTTATGTTTTAATTTTGAACCTAATATTAAGATATTTATTGCATTCCCAATTTTAAACATTTGTTTCTGGGAGATTTTATAATGGAATTTAAATTCCTCTTTTTTGTGTAATAAACCTTCAAAAAATGGGTATATTTCTACTAAAATACCAAACTTTATTAAAACTTTAATTTTTCCTTTTATTATTTTTCCAGAAACCAAAATCTGTTTTATCACACTTTTCCAATTATCAATTATCATTTGTTTAATACCTAATTGTACTCTGTTTCTATGTCTATCTACTGATAAGATTAAAAAATTTCTTCTTTCTCCCAAATTTATTTTTTCTACTGGATGTTTAATACGCTGCCAACTTATATCTGATATATGACATAATCCATCTAAACTACAGCCTAAATCAACGAAACAGCCATAATTGGTTATATTTTTTACTACTCCTTCAACTATTATTCCTTTATTTAAATTACTAATAATTAAAGCTTTTATTTTTATCTTTTGTTTTTCTATAATTATCTTATGAGAAACTACAATATTTTTAGTGGTTTTATTAATATTTACTATTTTCCCTATCAAAATTTTACCTACATAATAATCAAAATTGGGAACTTTTTTATATTCTATTTGGGAACCAGGTAAAAAACATTCTATATTATATAATGATACAATCAATCCTCCTTTTGTTCTAGATAATACTAAAAAGGAGACTAGTTCATTTCTTCTATATGCTTCATTTAGACGATGCCATGATTTAATTTTATTGGCTTTTATATATGATAAAAAACATTTCCCTTTATAATCTAATTTTTCTACAATTACATCGATTAAATCGTTAATTCTAGGCTGAATTTTTAGTATTTGTAATTCCTTTTTTGATAAGATACAATCATATTTAAACCCGATATCAATTAGTATTATCTTATCTTTTATTTTTAAAATTCTGCCTTTTTTAAGATCATATTTTTCTAATTTAGGTATAGTATAACTATATAATTTTATAATTTTTATTTTTTCTTTTGATTTAATTTGATTGTTTAAATCTTCTTTATTCATTATACTTTCACCTCTTTCAAAATTCATTGAATGAATTATATTTTTTATTAGCAACTATATCTTTTAACTTAAAGGAACAATTAAGCGAAAAATCTTTTCTGTTTCCAATGAAGAGATTGGCCTTATTAAGGCTGGACTATATCTCTCTTGAAGTTTAATTTCAATTTCTTCGCATTTTAAATTATATAATACTTCTATTAAATCATTATATTTGAAACTAATTTCTAAATTTTCTCCAAAATATTTACAAACTAATTCTTCATACCCCTTATTACTTGAATCTTTATTTTCTGCATATATTATAGATTTGTTTTTAGATAAACTAAAATTTATTTTCTTATCTATTTGGTTAGAAAATAAAATAATTCTTTTAATTGAAGTTTTCAATTCTTTAATAGCAATTCGTATTTTGTTATTTTTATTATATAGTGGAAGTATTTTCTTATAATTTGGAAAAGACCCCTTAATTAAGGAAGTAATAATTACTTTATTAGTAAATATAAAAAAGGTATTATATTTATTATATTTAATTTTTATTATATTGGTTGTCTTATTAAAGCTTTGTTTTAAGACTAATAAAGTTTTTTTAGGAATTATAAACTTCATTTCTGCTTTAGTATTAATACTATTAATAGAATATTTTGCTAATATATTATTATTTGTTGCAACAAAACTCCCGGTTGTTTTCTTTATTTCAAAACAAACCCCATTAATTACTGGTCTAAGATCATCATTACCTACAGCAAATAAAGTGTTGTCAATAATATTTCTTATTGTTTTTTTATTAAGAACACAAACTTGTGTTCTTTTTATTTTCTTATATTTTGGAAACAGTTCGTGATTTAAAAGAGATATATCGTAATTTCCTTTAAAGGAAATAATTCTTATTTGATTAAAATTTCTGGTTTTTATTTTTAATTGCTGTTCAGGTATATGTTTTAATATATCCATTAATAATTTAGCCGGAACTGCAGCTTTACCTTTTTGTTTACTCAATACTTTTAACGTAGTTTTAATAGAAATTTCTGAATCGGATGCTTTAATTTTTAACATCTTATTTTTAACCTTTAAAATAAAACAAGTAAATATAGAGATCTGATGATTTGGATTAATAACACTATAAATTGACTTTAAAGTTTGAAATAAAGAATGACAATTTATTGAAAAATTCATGGATTAATCAATCTTATTATTATTAATTTTTAATACAAAAAATAATATAATTATAAATAGTACACAGCATAATACAAATATTTTTTTATTCATAAGATAAAATCTTAATACCTTGATATATTTTTTCAAGTTGATAATAATTTCTTATTTCTTTTAAAAAAATATGTACTATTATATTGATATAATCCATTAATATCCATTTACTTTTTCTTATCCCTTCTGCATGATTGGGAGATGTATTTTCTTTTATTTTTTCATAAAGTGAAAAAACATGTTGATTCGATCTACCATTACAAATTATAAAATAATCATATATTCTGTTTTTTTTTTTGTAAAAATTTAATAAAGTAATTTCTTCTCCATTATTTGTTTCGATTATTTCCAATATAGATTTTAATAAAAAGTTTTTATTATGCATTATTAGTTATAACTTAATTATTTGATAACTTAATACTTAATACTTAATACTTAGTCAGTTTAAATTTTAATAAATTTATCTGATTAAGACAATACCTTTTTTTTTCTTTTTCTAAATTTATGATCTTTTGGGGGGCTTTTTTCAAAAAGCTTGAAGTTTTTAACTTGAAAATAATCTTATCTAAGTAATTTTTATAATATGATAATTCATGTTTTATTTTTTTTCTATCAAATATTTTTTGAGGGATTTTAATAAAATATATTTCATCAGCTAATATGAAAGTATAATATTTATTATAATTCTTAGGTGTATTTAAACATTTAATACTTTTTAGATTACCTAAGAAAATTAACATATTTTTTTTAATGTGCTTGTAGTTTTTATTATTACAAAAAACTAAAAGTGTTATTTTTTTGTATATTTTATATATCTCTCTAAATTTTCTTATTTGTAAAATTATTTTATTAATTATTTTAAATTCATTAAGTATATTTCTATTTAACTTTTTTTCAGTAGGCCATTTTTGAATTAATAAAGGGTTTTTATTATGGAAAATATTATTTTTAAGTTTTAATATACTCCAAATATATTCTGTTATAAAGGGAAGAAAAGGATGGAAGATAATTAGTATATTTCTAAATAATTGAGATATTTTTTTTAAAACAGAATATGTTAATTTATAGGCATTAATTCTTTTGGTACTTTCTAAAAACAGTGAACAAAAATCTTTCTTAAAAAAAGAAGAAATTATAATTAATACTTTGCTAAGTTTATATTTTTTAAATAATTTATTTATTAGTTTTACTAATAGATAGAATTTATTTTTTATCCAGGAAAAAATAGCATTATTAATTTCTATATTCTGTTTTTGGGGAGTTATCTTAAATGTAAGTATTAACTTAAAAGCATTCCAAATTTTATTTTTAATCTTGTTCCCTATAAAAAAAGTCTCAGGATTAAATACCATATCTTTCCCAATAGGTGCCATAATCAAAATTCCACATCTAACCGAATCGGCTCCATATTTCTTAAAAATTTGATTGATATTAGGAGAATTACCTAAAGATTTAGACATTTTTAATCTATTACTATCTTTGATTATTCCATTAAAAGAAATATTCTTAAAAGGTTTTTTTTTAAGAAAAAAAAAACCAGCAATGATCATTCTTATAACCCAAAAAAATAAAATATCATCACCAGTAACTAATTCTGTAATAGGATAATAATATTGTAACTCAGAATTATTATTCTTATTATTCATTATGCCATTAAAAATTACTATTGGCCAAATCCAAGCAGAAAACCAAGTGTCTAATACCTCAACTTTTTTCTCTGTTTGACAACATTCAGGAATTCTATGTCCCCACCATAATTGTCTAGAAATATTCCAATCTTTAAGATTGAGAAACCAATCTTTTATTTTATTTTTAATTTTTTTAGGATATAATTTGATTATATCTTTTGGATGAATATTGTGTAAAGCTTTTTTAACTAATAAATTCATTTTTAAAAACCATTGAGCAGATAATAATTGTTCTACTTCAGTCTTAGATCTTTCTGAATAACCAATTTGTGAATTATATTCTTTAAATTTAAACAAATAATTATTTGTTTTTAAACACTCTCGAATTTTTATTCGAGCAGTTTTTACACTTTGACCAGCAAAATCTAATCCAGACTTATTAAGTTTTCCATTTTTATCAATCAAATTAATAATTTCTAAGTTATGCCTTTCAGCAATTAATTTATCATTGTAATCATGAGCAGGAGTTATTTTTACACATCCAGAACCAAAGTTTGTATCTACATAATTATCTGCTATAATAGGAATTTCTTTATAAGAAATTGGTACTATTACTTTTTTATTTCTATATTTTAGATATCTTTTATCAGTTGGATTAACACATAAAGCAGTATCAGCGAATATAGTTTCAGGTCTTTTTGTAGCAACTATAATATAATTATTCTCATTTTTGAGCTGATATTTTATATAATACAATTTTACTCGACACATTTTATACTGAATTTCTTCATTTGAAAGAGCGGTTTGAGTTTTAGTATCCCAATTAACTATTCCATACTTTTTATATAAGTATCCATCCTTATATAAGGTTAGAAAAATTTTCTGGACTGATTGAGAGAAATTCTCATCTAGAGAAAATTTTAATCTGTGCCAATCACAAGAACATCCAATTTGTTTTAATTGTTTAATAATAGTTTTACTATATTTTATTTTCCATTTAGTTGCTATTTTTAAAAATCTTTTAAGACCTATTTTTTCTTTAGATATTCCTAATTCAGTTATTAGTTTATGTTCTGTAGCTATTGAAGCATGATCTAATCCTGGTACCCAACAGGTATTAAAGCCTTCTAATCTGGCTTTTCTGGTTAATACGTCTTGTATTGTATTGTTTAATATATGTCCCATATGAAGTACACCCGTAATATTAGGTGGTGGCATTATAACTACATAAGATAAACGATTATCAGGAAGAGAATTAAAGTATTTATTTTTTTCCCAGTAATTGTATATGATTTTATCATTTTTAAGAAAATTATATTCTTTTTCTATTTTTATTGAAGTCATAAACTTAAACTTAGAAACATTTTTCTATTCAAATTAATAAATTAAAAAAATAAGAAAGTATATTCTTTAATAAAGATTTAATGTTTATATAAAAATAAAAATTATTTTCTGTATAAAGAGATGTTATTCCATATTTCTTAAGACCACATGGTCTAATATAATTATAATAATTTAAATTATTCTTAATATTTAAAGAAAATCCATGCATAGTAATATAATGTCTTATTTTAAGACCAATAGAACCTATTTTTTTTAAATCATTATGACAAATAACCCAAATGCCAGCTTGATTGATGATTCTAAAGCCAATGATTTTATATTTTAATAAAATATAAATAATAACATTTTCAATAAAACGTAATAAAAAATTAATATCATAATTAAATAAAAACAGATCTAAAATAAAATAAACGACGAGTTGTCCAGGTCCATGATAAGTAACATCTCCGCCTCTATCTACTTTTAAGATTGGTATTTTTTTATATGTGTTATAAAACATTAAGAAATTAGGAAATTTACTATTTCTACCAATAGTATAAACATGATTATGTTCAGCACAAATAATAAAATTATATTTTTTATTAAAAGATTGAATTTTTATATCAAATATTTCTTTTTGTAGCCCCCAGAAGAGTTTATAATCTTTTAAAAAAAAAAGAGGCTGATTCTCCAT